>CAITYI010000350.1 GCA_903896585.1 uncultured bacterium | reverse complement strand
TAGCAACTGCCTGCTGGCCGCATTTTGATGCCGCAGGTCATGCACAGTGGAGCATCGGATGCAGTTCCAGTAATTGCCTCCAAGAGTTCGGTACTTGAGTGCACAGTTTTTGCTGTTGGTTGTATCGGATTCGCTGTTGGTTGTGCCGGCGGCGCGGCCGGAGCAGATACAGCTGAGATTTCATCTGCTACCACGTTCTCCGCATCAAGATCGACCGCGGCTGCTGGTGAGTAACTAACCTGCACTTCGGCAGCTCGCTCAGCCGCCGAATAGATGCCCAGTGCCTCACGCTGTTCAAATGTCAGGTGGTCGAGTGCGAGGCGACGGAAGATGTAATCCATCATGGATTGCGAGATCCGGATATCGGGATCGTCGGTCATGCCGGCTGGCTCAAACCGCATATTGACGAACTTATTAACAAACGCTTCCAATGGCACACCGTATTGAAGGGCGATACTGATGGCGATGGAGAAAGCATCCATCACGCCGGCCAGGGTCGACCCCTGCTTGCCCAGCTTGAGGAACACTTCACCCAATTGACCATCTTCATAATTGCCAGCGGTCATATAGCCTTCGGCACCGGCTACCGAGAATGATGTTGTCCGGCTCGGCCGCGATTTTGGTAACCGCCTGCGAACAGGTTGACCCACCACAACTACGTCTTCAGCGACAACTTCATTTTTCTTCGCCTTGGCGTCGCTGAGTGGTTGACCCACTTTGCAGTTATCGCGATAAATGGCAAGCGCCTTTACGCCCAACTTCCACCCTTGGAAGTAGATCTCAGAAACTTCCTCGACCGTGGCATCTTCGGGCATGTTTACGGTCTTGCTAATTGCCCCCGAAATAAATGGCTGAACAGCAGCCATCATGCGAACGTGACCCATGGGTGTGATGGATCGAGCCCCCATGGCGGTGTCAAAGATGGGGTAGTGCTCGGTTTTCAATCCTGGGGCATCAATGACGTGGCCATTCTCGCCAATAAATTCAACGATTGCCTCCACTGTTTCCTCGGTGTACCCCAACTTACGAAGTGCCCGTGGAATGGTCTGGTTCACAATCTGCATTGACCCACCACCGACAAGCTTCTTGAACTTCACCAATGAAAAATCGGGCTCGATTCCAGTGGTATCACAATCCATCATGAACCCAATGGTTCCCGTTGGGGCCAGTACTGAAGCCTGGGCATTGCGCCAACCATTTGAATCGCCCAAGGAAAGACATTCTTCCCACATTTTCCCGGCGAGGGCAGTGACATCTCCATCGAGTGAACTAGATGTGCGAATGGTGTCATTAGCCGCGGCATGCTTGCGCATGACCCGCTTGTGTGCGTACTCATTGCGTCCATAGCCTTCATAGGCACCAACAACACCTGCCAGTTCCGCACTTCGCTTGTATGCCGTACCCGTCATGAGCGATGTGATGCCGGCAGCAAATGCACGACCCGCTTCGGAGTCATAAGGCAGGCTGGTTGCCATCAGCAAAGCTCCAAGATTTGCATAACCAATACCGAGTTGACGGTACTTGCGAGTGGTATCGCCGATTTGATCGGTGGGGAAATCTGCGAAGCAAATAGATATGTCCATGGCCGTGATGACGTACTCGACTGCTTTGGCGAATCGATCAGCATCGAATGTGTCATCTTCCTTCAGGAACTTAAGTAGATTCAAACTCGCCAGGTTGCAAGACGAATTGTCTAAGCTCATGTATTCCGAGCAGGGATTCGATGCATTAATTCGACCGGTCTCAGGGTTGGTGTGCCAATCATTAATCGTGTCGTCGTATTGAATACCTGGATCAGCACACGCCCACGCTGCCTGAGTCATTTTGTGAAAGAGCTCCCGCGCATCCACCGTCTCGACCACCCGACCATCGGTGCGTGCGGTCAATCCGAATGGCTCCCCGCTTTCGACGGCACCCATGAACAAATCGGATACCCGAACCGAGTTATTGGCATTCTGGTACTGCACGCTCGTAATATCGGTGCCACCCAAGTCCATGTCGTAGCCGGCATCGCGAAGAACCCGAATCTTGTCCTCTTCCCGAACCTTTGTTTCAATAAATTCTTCAATATCAGGATGATCGACATCCAGAACGACCATTTTCGCCGCCCGACGTGTTGCTCCTCCCGACTTGATGGTTCCCGCGGAGGCATCAGCTCCACGCATGAATGAAACGGGACCTGAAGCAGTGCCACCCGAGGATCGCAACAGTTCTTTGCTCGAACGGATTCGAGAAAGGTTCAAACCCGCACCCGAGCCACCCTTGAAGATCATGCCTTCTTCTCGGTACCAGTTGAGAATTGAATCCATGGTGTCGTCAACACTGAGGATGAAACAGGCGCTGACCTGCTGAGGAGCGGTGGTACCAACGTTGAACCAGACCGGTGAGTTGAAAGAGAAGACCTGATGAAGCAACATGTAAGTGAGTTCGTGCTCGAAGATCTCAGCATCCGCATCTGTATGGAAGTATCCATTCTCGCGACCGGCCTTGGTGTAGGTCAGTACCACCCGATCAATGAGCTGTTTCAAACTCCACTCCCGATTGTCCGCCCCAACCGCGCCCCGGAAGTATTTCGTGGTCACAATTGTTGATGCGTTGACACTCCAGAACTCGGGGAATTCCACACCACGCTGTTCAAACACCACTTCACCGGTTCGCCAATTGTTTTGAACCACATCGCGGCGCTCCCATACAACGTCGTCATATGGGTGCACGCCGTCTGTTGTGAAAAGTCGCTTCATTACAAGGCCCGGTCCTTTGACGGTGTTGTGAATGAAACTTTCCTTGGGTGTGATGACCGGTGCTTCTGGTGCCTGTGTCATGAACGTACCTTTCGTATCTGTTGAGTGGTGGGAAGTATTTATGTGGTTGGTGTTCGTTGTAACTGTTGATAAATGTTGCGCTGTCTGTCCCGTTTCACGGTGAAGTGTTCGGTGAGTTTGTTGGGTGGTGTACGCGGATGGGCTCTTGTCCGGTGGGCTCACCTTCTGCCCGAAGAAGTGCGATTTCAGCTTCAAAATCTTCCAAGGTGTCAAAGGACCGGTAAACGGATGCGAAACGGAGATAGGCAACTTCATCGAGTTCGCGTAGCGGGGCAAGGATGGCGAGTCCCACTTCTTGAGCGGGAATTTCACTGTTACCACTGGCTCTGAGATTGTCTTCCACGCGCTGTGCAAGAACTGCGAGATCATCTTCACTCACCGGCCTCCCCTGACAAGCCTTACGGACACCACTGACGACCTTGAGCCGATTGAAGGCCTCGGATGCCCCCGACCGCTTCACAATGGAAAGGGCGGCGAACTCGGCGGTGGTAAACCTTCGTCCGCAGGACCCACACTCACGTCGCCGGCGGATGGCCAAGCCATCGTCAATGGTCCTCGAGTCGACTACCCGGGAGTCATCTTCACGACAAAATGGGCATTTCACGTGGATTCACTCCCTCCGGGTAACAATCTTCACATTGATCACTTCCGTCACATTGGTAACGAGAGTTCGGCCGATCTGTGGATTTCCTGTGGATGCTTTGTTCTCAGCCTGTGTGCCTAAAACCACAACCTGTGGACAAATCAAGTCGGTACAACTACTACATCTAGGGGTGCGAATCTAGTGCAATCCATCCGGGAACGCAACTGTATGGCGAATTTCAATTCTCGGCGTGTTGCCAGCTTGATCGGTACTTCCAGTCACAAATACCCCAACCCCGATGGGGGCCAATGCCCAAGCTGCCGATGATCAATCACCCAATTTCCGGGCGGGTCAAACTCTTGAACAGTGGGGCTCTTACCTACCCTGAGTGGCCCTCAGTAGGCCGGTACGGCCAATGATTGGCCTGGGTGAACGTGCTGGGTACCGAGGTCATTGATCTCCCTGATCCGCATGATGACCGCTCGAGGGTCTTGATTCGGGGCAATGTCAGTTGCGATGGACCACAGGCTCTCCCCCGGTTGCACCACCACCAACTGGGAGACCGGCCGCGGCTGGTCGGTGGATGCATCAGCAGTGCCACCACCCAAGACGATCCAAGCCAAAAGGGCAAAAAAGGTAAGTACCAATCCGATGACAAGCCGACCCCGTGAGGTCAACGTGATGGGCGGGTGCGGGTTATTCATGGGGAAGCCTCTCTCGAACGGATGTTCTATCGAACGGATGTACGATTTATAGCATGAATGACGAAAAATCCAACGACATTTCGAACATGTGTTTGATTCGTGTCGCTGAACTGGGTAATCTGCGGTAGGTCGATGATGGAGCAATTAATTCCGTCACGGGCTGAGAGAACCAGACACCTCTGACAAGCGGGGGTTTCTTGACCGAGAGGGCCACAACCATGGCTGGCAGAATTTCTAAGAATTCGACCGCAGGCACCCCACGAACCGCCATCTTGCCAACGGGTTCGGTGACCGACATTAATTCGCTCACCCATGAAGGCCTATCCGACCGGCAGTTGGCCATCCTGGCCATGATTCGAAGCACAACCCAGGAGCGTGGCTATCCCCCAAGCGTTCGGGAGATCGGCGATTCCGTTGGCTTGACCAGCCCTAGTTCGGTCGCACATCAACTTAAGAATTTACAGCGGGCCGGTTACCTGCGGATTGACCCAAATCGCCCTCGGGCACTGGTTTTGTCGGCACCCGCACTAGAGGATGCCGCCCTCAATGATTCGGCACTAGAAAACTCGGCACTCGATCGGGACGAGACAAATACTGCCGCAACTCGAGACATTCCCGGTGTCAGACTCGTACCGGTTCTTGGCCGAATTGCTGCGGGTGGTCCAATCTTGGCCGAACAATCAGTTGAAGAAACCTTCCCGCTGCCCCGGGATTTAGTGGGTGAAGGTGAGCTCTTTAGTCTCAAAGTTGTCGGGGATTCCATGGTCGATGCAGCCATCTGTGATGGTGATTGGGTTGTTGTTCGCCGCCAACCAACATGCGAAAACGGGGACATCGTTGCCGCACTTCTCGGGGACGAAGCCACCGTCAAAACATTTAAAAAACGCGATGGCCATATCTGGCTAATGCCACACAACCCCGCATACGCACCAATTCCAGGTGACAATGCCCAGATACTGGGCAAGGTTGTGACGGTTTTACGGCGCCTTTGATTCCTTCGCCTCTTTGGCAAGGCGCTGTAATGCCGAGAGGGTTGAATCCTTATTCGTGGTAAACCACAACGGCGGCATGCTTGCTCGCAGCCCGGCACCGTACCGTGCTGTTGCCAGGCGCGAATCCAGCACGCTCACAACACCTCGATCAGTCGAGCTTCTAATCAGCCGACCCGATGCCTGCGCCAGCAACAGACCTGCTTTGGCAAGTGTCACGGCGCTAAACCCCGACCCACCCGCAGCATCGACGGCTCGTGCCCGAGCGGACATCACCGGGTCATCCGGTCGCGGAAAGGGAATTCGATCAATGATCACCTGACTGCACGAGGGTCCAGGAACATCCACCCCCTGCCACAATGTCAGGGTTCCGATTAAGGAAATTTCCGGATCGTGCGCAAAGCGATCCACTAAAAGTCCCGCTGACTCACCTCTTCGCTGGACAAGAATCGGTGTGTTAACCCGGACTCGCAAATATTCCGAAGCTCTTTCGACCGCCCGCCAGCTGGAACACAGGATCAAACTTCTACCGTCGGCAGCTTCAACAAGCTCTCCCATGTCATCTAGTGCTTCCATGGAAATACCTTCACGAGACGGCGGATCCAGGTGCGCTGCGACATAGAGAATCCCCTGCGTGGGGTAATCAAATGGTGAGCCGACATCGATGGTCTCAAGTCGAGAACTGGCATAGATACCTAAGCTCTTGGTAACGGCATCAAAATTGCCCGCAGTTGTTAACGTTGCACTGGTCACAACTACGCACTTTTCGGAAAAAAGTGCCGACTCTAGAATGGCGGCAACACTCAGAGGCGCAGAGTGCACAACCGGCATTTTTCCAAAGTGGTCAATCCAGACCACGTGCGATTCCGCGTGAGCCAGCCCGTTATTGAGAATGCTCCCGGCAATATCGTGGATTTCTTCCAACCCACCACGAATGCGCTGATTCTTGGCTGTGACATCAGGTTGATCACTCTTAATGCTGCTGATATCTGTGATTGCAGCACCCAGGGAATCGCGAATCAGCGTTAGTGCTTCTATGAGAATTGGCGGAAGCTCCATAAGCCGAACAATGTTCTCTGAGCCACCCCCTAGTGTCTCGAGGGCCACCTGAAGGGCACTCACAGCATCTTCTGATAACTGCGTGGTTCGCACATCGACCAAACTCGAAGCAGCTGAAACAGCTCTTTCGACGGTCCCCACCGATAGTTCGCTGGTGATGGCACTTGTCGCGCGGTCCACGATCTCGTGACCTTCGTCAATGATTACTACCTGGTGGTCCGGCAGGACCGGGATACCCTCAATTACATCTATCGCAAGCAAAGCATGGTTAGTGACCACAATGTGGGCATCAGAAGCATAAGTTCTGCGCTTAGCCGCAAAGCAATCCTCGCCAAAGGTGCACTTCGATTCGCCGATGCACTCCCGCCTGGAAACGGAGAAGCCCCGCCAGACCCGTGCATCAATTTCTTCTGGATACTCATCTCGATCACCGGTGTTGGTTGACTCAGCCCACTCCCGCACCGCAATTGCCTGCACTCCTAGTGCACTCGTTCCGATCTCAAACAGGGATTCCTGATCTGGGTCGGGAATGGTGGAATGGAGTTTCTGCAAACATACGTAGTTACTTCGCCCCTTTAAGACTGCATACTTTAAGGAAGCCCCAAAATTATTGGCTAATACTTCCGCCAATATCGGTAAATCCTTTTCCAATAATTGTCTTTGCAACGCCAAGGTTGCCGTTGAAACAATCACCGCTCCATGAGGCTGGCTTAAGGCGAATGTCGCCGAAGGGATTAAGTAGCCCAGAGACTTTCCAGTGCCAGTACCCGCTTGGATAACCCGGTGCTCATTTCTTGAAATAGCCGATGCTATTTCCTGGATCATGGTCGCCTGACCACTGCGGATTTCACCTGAGACTCGCTCGATCAGAGTACTGAGAACCTCCTGGGGATCGATGTCTGGAAAAGTTGGTCTCAACTACGTTCCACCAAGTCACCGATCATGAAATCAAGTGATTTCAACTCGGCAGCTAGATTTTCTGGTACATCGGCATCAACGACTGAACCAGATTCTCCATGGACCACTGAAACGTTTTCACCAACCTGGTGAATGCGCGCGAGTATTTCCCCACGAGAATAGGGAACGCAGACGTGAACGTGAACTTTGTGGCGCGGAAGTCTAATTTCAATAGCGTGAAGGAGTTCGGGGATACCCGATCCTGTTTGTGCACTCACCATGACGCAGTCGGGGAAATTAGTTGCTAGCGCCGCAAGTGTTACTGGATCAGCGATGTCCGTCTTGTTTACCACAATAAGTTCGGGAATCGATGGTGCATCTATCTCGGCTAAAACTTCACGAACAGCTGATACTTGTCCAAATGGGTCTTCGTCTGCGCCGTCGACAACGTGAATAATCAAGTCAGCATGCTTAACCTCTGTAAGCGTTGATCGAAATGCCTCCACGAGGTCATGGGGTAGGTGCCTGACAAAGCCGACTGTGTCAGCCAAAGTGAACTCACGGCCGTTCGGCAAGTGCACTTTCCGAACGGTGGGGTCCAGAGTCGCAAAAAGTGCATCTTGTACGAGAACGCCTGCCCCCGTCATGGCATTTAGCAGACTGGACTTTCCAGCGTTTGTATAACCGGCCAGCGCCACTGTCGCAATACCTGATTGCTCCCGCGACTGCCTCTGGGTGATTCTGGTTTTTTCTAGTTCTTTGAGTTGCTTTCGCAACTTTGCCATCTGGGTTCGGATTCGACGTCGATCGGTTTCAATTTTTGTTTCACCAGGACCTCGGGTGCCCACACCACCTGTGGCGCCGCCGGCTCTGCCTCCCCCTTGACGTGAGAGTGATTCACCCCAACCGCGCAAACGCGGAAGTAGGTATTGCATTTGCGCCAGAGACACTTGGGCTTTGCCCTCACGACTGCGCGCATGCTGCGCGAAAATATCTAAAATCAGCCACGTTCTATCAACGACCTTAACCTTCACAATCGATTCGAGTTGTCTTAACTGTCCAGGGGTTAACTCGCCGTCGCAAATCACGGTGTCTGCATGCTCAGCAGTTACGATTGCGGCAAGTTCGCGCACCTTCCCCGAACCCAAATATGTTGCGGGATCGGGCGCTTCCCTCCGCTGAATGACACCATCGACAACAGTGGATCCTGCGGTCTCAGCCAATTGCGCTAATTCCCGGAGCGACCGTTCTGCGTCTTGGACGGTTCCGGTCGTCCACACCCCTGCCAAGACAACTCGCTCCAGTCGAACCTGTCGGTATTCGACTTCGGTAACGTCTTCGAGCTCGGTGGATAGATTGGAAACACGCCTGAGACCAACCCTCTGTTCGAGATCAATTTCACCTGAAATATTCGTCATGGAATTGAAATCGGTCACACTAACGACAGTCAGGGGGTCTCGTTGATCTAACGAATCATCTTTCACAGTAGCTTCAGTCTAATCCACGATCTGCTGGTTTGATCTGGCGATATTCGGTTTGTGGATGTCAGCACATTGAGCAAACAGGGGCATCACAACAGTTCGGGGGGAAGTAAAATCTTTCCTCGAGCCACTAAATCGGCGGATCCCCGCAGCCATAATTGCTGGTCAACCAAACTGACCCACAAAGTTCCTCCTGGTACATCTACTCTGACTTCACCTGATGAAATACCCAATTCCAACATCTCCACCCACGCCACGGCACACGCACCCGTCCCGCACGACAGGGTCTCGCCACTGCCTCGTTCCACGACTCGCATGGCAACATGATTCGGCCCCATGCGTTTTACAAACTCGATGTTCACTCCGTCAGGAAACACCTCGCTTGGGTTAACTTGTGGCGTACCTAATTCAATGTCGTGGAGATTAACGTTTTCTGGTAAATACACGACCGCATGCGGATTGGGAACATATACACCCGCGGCGACAAATTCCACTTCACTTGATGGAATGGTCACCGTGATTGGGGATCCATTTGCCACTTTGCGGGCCACCCCCATGGAAATACTGACGGTGAAATCCGAGTTAACTTCAACTTGGTGTAATCCGGCTCGAGTAGCAATGACAAATTCCTTCTTAGTTTCTAATCCACTTGCCACCAGGTAGCGCGCAAATACTCGTGCACCGTTGCCACACATCTCCGCTATGGAACCATCAGAATTTCGATAGTCCATGAACCACGTCGCAATCGCAAGATCAGCGAATTCCGAAACCAATGCGGTGGGCACTATTCGGATGACTCCATCGGCGCCCACGCCTCGGCGGCGATCACAAAGCCACATGATTTGCGGAACAGTCGGGACCCACTCGTTTTTGACATCTGAAATCAGAATGAAATCATTCGCGGTTCCGTGCCCCTTGGTGAAACTCAATTCCGCTAATAAAGCCACGGGCGAACACTATGCCATGCGGTCGGCACTTGGTGCTGTGTGCCAATTTCAACCAGCAGTCAATGCTGTTTCGCTAGGTCGTAAAGATGACCTGAAACGCGCAGCAGGCTGGCTCGGTCATATGGCGGCGGTACTTGATTACTGGTCTTGATGGAGGCGAGCAGGTGAGGGTTGCATGCCAAGTCAATTAATCGATCAGCCAATTTGGTGTCGGATCTCTCAAGAAACCCATTGACACCATTGACAATAAAAGATGCCGTTCCGGTACCTTCCCGGGCCACAACCGCTAACCCTGCGGCTCTGGCTTCAAGTGCGGCAATTCCAAAGGACTCCCGAATAGATGACTGCAGAAATACATCGGATTCTCGATAAATACTGAGAAGCTGCGACTGGGTGAGCCGACCCGGGAACTCAACTTTGATTCCATGTTTATCTGCGTATCGCTGTGCTACCGAAAGAAGAGGACCATGTCCTACAAGTACTGCACTCACGGTTGGCACCCTCTTTTGCACCTGACCCATTACTGAAAGCCACGGCAAGACGCGCTTTCTTGGCGCCATACGCAGTACTCCAACCACCCGAAGATGTGCACTTGTGCTGCCATTCGTTACCCAACTGTTGAGATCAATGCCGTTTGGCATCAGATGCACCGGGACATTCAACGCCTGACGCACTAATTGGCTGGCCTGTTCGCTGACCGCTGACCAAGTGAAATGTGATTCGCTCAACTGACTTGCGAAAGTGTGATACCCGAAGCGTGATAATGGACCCCACATGCTGTGAACTGTGATCACGGTAGGGAGATTCAGATCCCGCACTGCCCGAATTGCTCCCCATGCGAATGGCGACGTCGCACCTATGTGAATATGTGCAACGCTCGGTTTGGAAGCCGCAAGTGATTCCACCACCCGAGCCCGGGTTCGTGGATGAATTGGTAGTCCAAAAGGTATGGGAGCGGTAATTCTGTTGACACCTTGCTCCGGTTCGCCCACGGTGGCAGTCATGATTTCAACGGGCCAGCCGGCATCGCGTTGAGCGGCCACAAGATTCGCTACCTGAGTTTCAATGCCGCCTGTTCGAGGCGAGTAGCAGTCAGTTATGTGAACGATGGTCCCGCCAGGATTGAGCACGGGCAAGACGTTACGCCACAATGGTCTCACTATGTTCAACACACCGGCGAATCCCCAGACATTGCTATTTGTACATGCACACCCCGACGATGAAGCACTGTTGACGGCAGGAACCATGGCTCGAGCACGTGCTGAAGGTCACCGCGTGCTGCTCCTGGTCGCAACCGACGGAGCTGCAGGTTTGACTTCGGACGAATTTGCTGACTCCTTGGGTTCGGTGCGGCAATTGGAACTTGAACTTTCGGCTGAGATCCTTGGGGTTGACAAGGTCATCTCTTGGGCCTACCCCGATTCGGGATTGCACGCCGAAAACCTATCCGGATTCGCACACATGAATATTGAATCTGCAGCCAATACCCTTATTGAGATCATTCATGAGGAGCACGTCACCGTTCTTATTGGATATGACCCTTCTGGTGGGTATGGTCACCCAGATCACCTGCAAATCCACCGAGTTGTGCGCGAGGCCTATCGGCGTTTATCGGGTACATGCACCCTGTTCGAAGCGACTCTTCCACGTGAGCCAATTGCCACAACCGTCAACGCGGCAGCACGAATGCATTTGACACCACCAGAATTTAATCCACGTGAGTTCGAACAGGCATGGACGCCTCGAAAGGAGATCACTCACCGGGTTAACGTGCGTCCCTTCCTCGATCAGAAAAGGGCTGCGATCCAAGCCCATGCATCACAGGCACACGCAGATGGCACCGTTCGCACGCTCGCCGTGCTCAGTAATCTGCCGCGACCGCTATTTGCCGCCTTCATGGGTACGGAGTACTTCGTCAAAGTGGGTTAATACTTTGGTATGTAAATCCTCGGTATCCCAGTTGAACCAAGTTATTCGAGGGTCTTGGCGAAACCAACGTTGTTGCCTTCGAGCGAATTTCCGGGTTGCCAACACCATGTGAGATCTTGCATCCTCGAGGGTGAGTTCACCATCTAACACCTGAATCATGTGGGAATAGCCAATCGCTTTGCTCGCTGTCACACTTTCTCGCAGCCCAACTGCAATTGCTGCCTCGACTTCATCGAGGAGGCCGTGATCCAACATTCTGTCTATTCGTTGCTCAATCCGACGATCCATGGTTTCTCTGTCCATCTCGATTCCAATCCGACACGTTGGAACAAATTCGATGGGAACCGGTGGAAGACTGGCCCGGAATGGTTTTCCCGTGACCTGGATTACCTCAAGCGCTCGCACAATTCTTCTGCCATTGGTGGCCTGGATGTGGCTGGCAGCCTCGGGATCCTTCGATTCCAGAATTTGATGAAGAAACTGGGGGCCTTCGGCATCAAGGAGATCCTGATACTGCGCGCGAATCGCTGGATCGGTCCCCGGAAACTCAAAGACATCCAAGACCGCGTTTACATAGAGAACACTGCCACCAACAATGATCGGAACCTGGCCGGTATTTTGAACTTTATTGATGCAGGCGCGGGCAAGATCTTGGAACTCGGCCACATGAGCCGGGTGGGAGATCGGCCAGATATCAAGCATGTGATGGCGAATCCCATGTAGTTCATCTGGGTTCGGAGTGGCCGTACCCACGCTGAGCCCTTGATAGGCCTGCATCGAGTCAGTGCCAATCAGTTGACCCGGGAGCACTTGAGCACAGGACACTGCCAGTGCCGTTTTTCCCGATGCAGTAGGCCCAACTATCGCTAGGGCGACTTCACGGGGCAAAGGTTGGGATACCTAACATGACAGCAGGTCCACTGGGACGATCGTCGGAGAAATCGCCGGCACGTGTGGGCCGGGTATGGATGTGTTCCGCGAGCATATGGTGCGGTGCAGCTGAAATTATGCGCGCTGTCACAAAGTCTCCAGGTCGAGCAGTCTCCCCCTTCATGTCAATATGTACTAATCGGCCATCAGCGGCCCGACCCGAGAGACGATCCGTTGCTCGATCCTTGCGACCCTCTCCATGGGCAACCAATACCTCAACTTCATGTCCAACGAGATCCAGATTGAGATGCCACGTGATGTCATTGATTCGCTTAACCAGGCGCTCATAGCGATCTTGAACGACTTCCTTTGGAATTTGGTCAGGCATTGTTGCAGCAGGTGTGCCGGGTCGCTTGGAATACTGAAAGGTATACGCCCCGCTGAATTTAACAAGTTCAACGAGGCTCAAGGTGTCAAGGAATTCATCTTCGGTCTCGCCCGGAAATCCAACGATAATGTCCGTTGTGATCGCAGCATGAGGCATTGCACTTCGAACGCGATCGATGATGCCCAAATATCGATCCCGCCGATACGACCGACGCATGCGCTGAAGAACCGCATCCGAACCTGACTGCAGCGGCATATGTAACTGCGGCATGACATTAGGCGTTTCGGCCATTGCGGCAATAACATCGTCGGTGAAATCCCGTGGATGGGGACTGGTGAAACGAACCCGCTCTAGACCATCGACTTCGCCGCACGCCCTCAGCAATTTGCCGAACGCCTGTGGATCACCCAGATCACTTCCATATGCGTTCACATTTTGACCCAGCAAAGTGACCTCGAGGACACCATCCGCCACTAATGCTTTGATTTCCGTGAGGATGTCCCCCGCTCTGCGGTCCTTTTCCTTGCCACGCAAGGACGGCACAATGCAGAAAGTGCAGGTGTTATTGCACCCAACACTGACAGAGACCCAGGCAGAGTAATTAGCGTCCCGCTTCGTGGGTAGGGCAGATGGGAACTCGACCAGTGCTTCAGCAATTTCTATCTGTGACTCTCGCTCAATACGAGCTCTCTCCAAAAGGACCGGTAGCGAACCCAGATTATGGGTTCCAAAAACTACATCGACAACTGGCGACTTGCGAAGAATCTCACCCTGATCTTTTTGGGCGAGGCATCCGCCAACTGCAATTTGAAGACCCGGATTCGCCTCCTTGATGGGGACAAGATGACTCAAATTGCCATAAAGTTTATTGTCTGCATTTTCCCGTACTGCACAAGTATTGAAGACAATGAGATCCGGGGTTACCCCAATTGGTGCAACTACATAGCCTTCAGCCTCCAGCATGCCGGTAATCCGCTCAGAGTCATGCACATTCATTTGACACCCGTAGGTGCGCACTTCGTATGTGCGAGCAGATGATCGTGGCGGCATAACTATTAAGGGTAATGCTTCAGGGCGAGCTCACCGCGACTGGTTGCGCATCGGGGTCGTCTACCAACTCATCTTCGCCAGGTTCAATGTGGACTTGAGGCAGAATTTTTCCAAGCCAATCTGGAATCCACCAGTTCGCCTTGCCAATGATGGACATGATTGCTGGGATAAATACCAGCCGGATAATGAAGGCATCAATGAGAACGGCGGCACCCAATGCCACCCCGAATAACTTGATCGTGTTTTCTGGGGTTGGGATAAACGCGAGGAAAACACTTGCCATGATGGCTGCCGCAATGACCACCACTTTCCCTGAGCCAGCCAGGCCACGGCGAACGGCGGCATTGTTGTCACCGGTGTGGTCCCATTCCTCGCGCATTCGCGTGACGAGAAAGACCTGGTAATCCATGGAAAGCCCAAAAAGAATCGCAAAGACCATGATTGGCAGGAATGGGAAAATGGGTCCTGTTCCTGAAACGCCCAATATTTGATTGAACCAACCCCATTGAAAGACCGCCACCGTGATTCCAGTCGCCGCCGCGAAGCTCAACAGACTGGTCAGTGCCGCGGTGAGCGGAACGACTATGGAGCGGAACAGGATCATGAGCGCAATGAATCCCAGTGACACGACAATGATGAGGAAGATGGGAAGAGCATCGACTAGGACTCCAGTGAAATCATTTGTCACCGCGAGTGACCCGCCCACATACATTGTGGTGCCCGAGGATGCCAACATTTGCGGGCCCGTGACTTCGCGAAGCTCGGTGAGGAGCGCATCTGTTGCTTCGTCTTGTGGTCCGGTCTCCGGAATAATGAAAATGGCACCCACGGATCCGTCAGGACTTAAGCCTTGTCCGGAGAGCTCCACAAGAGGCAGCATGACCGTTGATGGGTTGGTAGCGGCCACTCCTGGAGTGGCTTCCAAGAGGGCAATTGCAGACCCGAACTCTTCGAAGTCCCCTGGGCTACTGAGTTCAACCGCAGCAATAAATGGACCGTTAACGCCAGCTCCGTAGCCCTCAGCCGTCAGGTCATAGGCAATGCGGGTGGGCGAACCTTCAGAGGCACCGGAAGCGTCAGCGAAACCTAATCGAAGTGAAAACGTTGGTATCGCAAGAATGGCTACAACAATGAGGGAAAGGGCCGCAAATAGCCACGGCTTGCGTTGGATTGTATGACCGTACTTGGCCCATTTGGCACCCTCCGGCTTTCCTTCCCCGGGCTTAGTTCCCCAAGGAAGTCGAAGTCCAAGTGCTTTGGTACCCAACAGCGAAAGCGTTGCGGGGAGCAGCCACAAGGCAGACAGCATCACCATGAGAACCGTGACCGAGGCCGCGAGCGCTAGGCCATTAAAGAACCCGATCCGCAAAATGAATAGCCCAAGGAGTGCAACAATTACCGTGGTTCCAGCAAAAAGTACGGCTCGGCCAGCGGTGTTCACCGATTCCATTGCTGCCCGCTTGGGCGGATGCCCAATCAAGACGGCTTGGCGGTAACGATTCAGAACAAACAGGGCGTAATCGATTCCCACCCCCAGACCGATCATCGCGGCCAATGTGGGTGCAAATGTGGCGACATCCATGAAAAGGGCAACCATGAGAACCAGCATCTGACCCGCAGCCAGGCCAATGACCGCTACCAGAATCGGCATACCTGCCGCGATAATGGAGCCAAATGCAATCAACAGAATAACAATTGCCACCAAGATCCCAAACAATTCACTCGATGGCGGTTCTTGGCCGGCAAACTCCAAAATCTCACCGTTTGCTCCGACCGCAACCGTGTCGCTATTGGCGGCCTTCACCAAATCAAGGATTGCCTTCGCATCCGCGGTTGACACGCTGTCCATACCACCTGAAAAAGTGATGGTGGATGTCGCAACTGTTCCATTGGGGCTGACCGGCGAATTTGCCGCCGCCGCAGCAGCAAATGCTGGCTCAAGTTGAGCCAGCTGCTCAGGGGTTAGGTCGGCCATCATGGTTGATGAGCCAGGATCCGGCGCCGGGCATGCATTCCCGAAAGGAGCTGCCGGATCGACCGGGTTGGTGACACAGGAAACAGATGAGATCGCAGCAATTTGATCCAACAGTGGAGTAATCACTTGCAGCGTCTGGGGATCCACCGCCGAACCTAGGGCTGGTGACCACACCACCTTCGCCGTGGCTCCAGATGACTGTGCATCAATGTCTTCATTGCCCAGCGTGGAAAGGAGCTCTTGAGCCGTTGTCGATTCAGTATCTGGCAGATCAAATGAGTCATTGAGGGTGCCACCAAAATTAAGGCCAATCCCGATGACGGCTAATAAAGCTACAAAGTAGGCGATGAGCGCTGCTACCGGACGACGGACTGCCCACTGGGATAAACCCGGCATTAATAACCCCTTGATTGACGTGATCCAAAAGTGCTTAACTGTTGGATGCTTACTTGTTGGGTGCTTACCTGACCCACAGGTGCAGTCTACCCCTGATCTGAACACTGCTCAAATCACCGGGCAGTGAGTCTTTCGTGGGTTATTGGAAAGAGGGTGCGTCAAAGTCATCTGACCCGCCAACCACCGATCGAGAAATGGACCAAGATTGTCCAGCCGAATAACCCTTTCGCTGCAAAAGTGCGCTAATTCGGCGCATGGCGACAGCATCGGTGGCCCCAGAAAGGGTGCGGTATTTCTTTTCAGCCAATTCACGGGCGCGGCGGTCGGAATCTGCCGGGTCAATTGTGAGCAAAGCATTTTCGATGATTTCCGCGTCCACTCCCTTGGAGTTGAGTTCACGGCGGAGCACCGATAGGGCCAGACCCCTACTCCTGACTCGGGATCGAACCCACTCGTTGGCAAATTCGATGTCATTGAGGTATCCCAGCTCAGTAAGTCGATCAAGAATTGACCCGGATAAACCCTCGTCAATGCCTTTATCGGTTAACACCCTTGAGATTTCGTGCCGGGTGCGCGCATGTGCATTAAGTTTCCGCAACGCAATAGCCAAGCCTTGGGAATACTGATCTGCGGCGGACGGCCCAGGCTCCGCATCTGGTGAGGATGCGGAGTCTGGTGTGACCGTGGGAGTCAACTGCAAGATCGGTGGGTTTGGGTCCGGTGGATGCTATTCATCTTCTGAATCAGCGGGTTCATCTGCGAGTTCAATCTCGACGACCGGCTCGGTGACTTTAGATGCTGGGATTTCAGCGGCATCCATCTTTGGACCGATCCCCAATTGATCCTTAATCCGCTTTTCAATTTCATTGGCGAGATCCACATTGTCTTTGAGGAACGTTCGCGCATTTTCCTTGCCTTGTCCGAGTTGGTCGCCTTCATAGGTGTACCAGGCACCGGACTTTCTCACGATCCCCTGGTCTACACCAATGTCAATAAGGGAGCCTTCACGCGAAATCCCCTCGCCATAAAGAATGTCAAACTCGGCTTGCTTAAATGGCGGAGCCACCTTGTTTTTCACAACTTTGATTCGGGTCCGGTTACCAACGGCTTCGGTACCGCCCTTGAGAGTTTCGATCCGGCGAACATCAAGGCGAATCGATGAATAAAACTTCAAAGCTTTACCGCCGGTTGTAGTCTCCGGACTACCAAACATGACGCCAATTTTTTCCCGAAGTTGATTGATAAAGATGGCTGTCGTGTTGGTGTTGCTCAAAGCGCCAGCCATTTTTCGAAGGGCTTGGCTCATGAGGCGAGCCTGCAGACCAACATGGGAATCACCCATGTCACCTTCGATTTCAGCGCGCGGTGTCAGGGCTGCCACCGAGTCAATGACCACTAGATCGATGGCACCGGAGCGCACAAGCGTGTCGCAGATTTCAAGTGCCTGCTCGCCGGTGTCCGGCTGCGACACATATAGATTATCTAAGTCAACACCTAATGCGGAGGCATAATCCGGGTCCAAGGCATGCTCAGCATCGATGAATGCTGCCAGACCGCCTCGGGATTGAACACTGGCGATCGCATGAAGAGCGACGGTGGTCTTACCCGATGCCTCCGGACCATAAATTTCCACGATTCGACCGCGGGGTAAGCCGCCAATGCCCAGGGCAATGTCCAATGCAATGGAGCCCGTAGGGATTACCTCCATGGGGGCTCGACCCTCCTCGCCAAGGCGCATGACCGAGCCTTTGCCGAATTGCCGTTCAATTTGAGCCAGCGCACTATCCAGTGCCTTTTCCCGGTCTTTAGCTGCATTTGCCATGTGACTACTCCTTTGATTCAGACTGTCGAGGTAGGTCGCGTCTGACATGAACTCTGACATGAACACTGTGTTCACACCCATCAGACACTAGGCGCAGAGACTGACATTTGTGCCTTCCTCTCACCGCTTGTGGACCATGCGGCAGGAAGTCACCCGATGTGCATAACTCGACCCAGCAAGTCTCAATCTATATCGAACGTGCGTTCGATTGACTGCGACACGCCGGGCGGGTCACCCAGACTCCGAGAGCCAGCAAAGGCACGAGTGATAGGGCACATAGCCAGCCATAACTCCCCCACATCATGATCAGCCCGGCTGCGATTCCACCCAATGCTCCCGCCGCATTCATGGTGAGATCCGAAAGTCCCTGAACCGATGGTCGCTCTGCTGGCTCCACCGAATCGGTGACCAGGGTCGAACCAGCAATCAGCGTGCACGACCATCCGAGGCCGAGGAGAAATAGCCCAATACCCAAAATCACAATGTTTTCAGCGGGAGCAATTCCACAGATTACACAGCTCACCGCCAGGATGACACTGCCGGCCACTATCACCTGAATTCGACCAAATTTATCCACCGCCATCCCCACTATCGGCGAAAATGCGTACATACCAGCCACGTGGACGCTGATTACCAGGCCGATCAATTGCAAAGTTACGTCGACGTGGGCCATATGCACCGGTGTCATCACCATGACCATGACCATGACCACGTGACCGATTGCAATTGCCCCAATGCCCAAAACTGCACGAGGTCTCGTCTTGAGATGCTCTATTCCATCGCGGAGTTTCGCCTTGTTCTGCTGGAACTTTTCTCCCTCGAGTCTGGCTCGCATGCGCGTGGCCAGCAAAAAGGGATCGGGGCGTAAAAAGATTAATAAAATAAGGACTGCTAGACCCAAGGTGAATGCAGACATGACATATGGGCCCGATAGTTGCGGCAACCCCAAGGACAGCCCAATTGATCCACTGAAATTCAATAGATTTGGGCCGAGTACGGCACCAATGGTGGCTGCCCACACCACATAGGACAGCGACCTGGCTCGGTGTTCCGGAAGCGCTAGGTCAGTGGCCGCGTAACGAGCTTGGAAACTTGCAGCACTTGCCACACCAACTAATAGACACCCCAACAAAATAAAGGCAAGATTGCGGTGCACCGCAGCCACGATTACAACTAGCGCACCTAGGAAACCCAATCCATAACCGGTGGCGAGTGCCGGCCGCCGACCATGTTTCAAGGCAATACTGGCAAGTGGAAGGGCAAATACGGCCGCCCCTAATACGCCAGCGGTCTGAGCGAGTCCCGCGAAGGCATCAGAGTCGGCGATTGAAGCTGCAATCAGTGAACCCGCAGGGATTGCACCGGCCACAGCAATACCGCCAAACATTTGACTAGCTGAGAGGGTCGCTACCGTCCTTTTCTGGATCGTTTGGCACTGCTGAGAATCGGGAAGAAGATCTATGTGAGAAAGTGTCATTGCTCCACGCCTTCACTGGTTGTGCCATTGACCGGCACTTTTCCATGCAACAAATGTGTCGAGAGTGTCGTGGATATCAACTGATCTTGGACTGGGAACCCTAGTTGTGCCAGGGCTCGGGTAACAAGAGTGGAATCGTGTTTCCATTGATCGTGATTGATGATCTGAACCCGATGTGAGCCAAGTAGTTTTTCAAGGTCACTCGCGACTCGTTCCAGGTTGAAATTCGTCTGCTGTAACACTTGCAGCGCATTGGGGTTGCTGCTCCACCATCCACTTTTGGCCGCTAATGCCGGGTCCCGGGTATTAATGAGGAAAACCAACCCAGGAAACAACTCTTGCAGAAACAACAGATAACTTAAAAGTGTTACGGGATCAGGAAAATACGCTTTCTCATACCGAACCTCTTTGAATCCAGTCCACTGGGTGGTGGGCTTGGGTCTCAGGACATTTGCTATTGCATGTACCTGCAGGTCGCGCAACACCGACTGCGGATTTAATTTGGCCGTACCGAACCAGGGGTGGTCTGACTTTCCCGAGTGATGCCGGTCCGCCGAATCTTGAATGGAATTCCAATACCGCCACAATCCAGCGAACGCATTGTAATTCTCACCGCGAATAGCTACACCTGAATGAGCATTCAAGGCCGCTTGTAAAGTCGTGCTCCCCGACCTCCCGAAGGTAACAATTGTCAGGAAGTTGAGACTCTCAGTTGACACCCTACGACTCTAGAGCACCCATGGAACTTTTCCCAGATCACCGCTATTTAGCGGAGGTTAGGTGGCACCTCCGCGCATTCGCACACTGCTCGCCAGATGACCGCTGTCTCTACGCCAGCTTCGATGGCCTGCTCTACCGTCAACCCAATTTCGGGGAGAACCATGTCTCGGCCCCAAGAAGTGGTGTAGGCCGGACCTACGACCTCAGTGAGACGCTCCCAGAAATCACTCAATCTCACTAACGAGCCCTCGCGGCTACAGCGAGCGAGCAGGAGAAGGAAATTCAATCGGCAGGGCCGACTCAGCTTGGGCAACCTGACTACTGACCGAAGCCAGCACATCAGAGAGTGACACTTCCAAAGCCCCGCATATCGCGGCGATCAACTCTGACGAGGCCTCTTTTTGACCGCGCTCAACCTCGGAAAGATAACCCAAGGAAACGGAAGCCGCACCCGAAATATCGCGAAGCGTGCGCCCTTGATCTTGGCGTCTACGCCTGAGTTCATCGCCGATTACATTGCGTAACACGATCATGCGGTCCTCCCCTCATTTGCCACGATTAATCTGCGTAAAGTCCAATGATACCGCTAGCCACCCACAACCGCGAAATATCCTCAAAAAGTGGTGTCTTTACTGGCGGGCCGTACTCATTTATCGCTCAAGTGTGGGAAAAAATTGTTGGACACAAAGTCAATCATGTGGTCAACCGTTTCTTCTCGAACCTGATCCCGATCACCGTCGATCTTAAGCAGTTTCGTGGCTTGTAAATGTTTTGACGCGCCAGCGATCCAGACAGTTCCCTGCGGAATTCCATCGTGACTTCCCGGCCCCGCGACTCCTGTGCACGCAACTGAGATATCGGACTTGAGAAGCACCCTGACTCCCAGCGCCATCTGCGAGGCTACGGCATCAGAGACCACACCCTGCGCAATTGACTCGGGTGAAACATGGAGCAGTGTTTCTTTCACATCCGAGCTGTACGCCACCACGCCACCTGCGATAACAGCAGAGGCGCCTGGGAACTTGGTTAATCTCGCAGTTAACAGACCACCGGTTAACGATTCTGCAACGCTCAGGGTCAACCCCGAGGTAATCAATAGGTTGAGGAGTCTTGCTGCTGAGTTCGCTGAATCTGTGGTGCTACTCATTGCAAGTCTCCGTGAATGCGTCGACGCAACAATCTCGCCTGTTTTATATATTGCAGTGCGGTGACAACTGTCAAAATGAGCGCAATCCCCATGGCGAAACGCTGAGCAATACTCCACAGATCATCGATCGAACTTCCTTGGGGCAACGACACCAGGTACATGGTGATCGCAATCGTTTGAGCCAGCGTTTTTGCTTTCCCTCCCCGAGAGGCAGCCATTACGCCATGTTCAATAACCCAGAATCTAATGACGGTCACCAAAATCTCACGCACGATAATCACAATCGTGATCCACCATGGGAGCAACATCAAGACCGATAAACCGATAAGCGCCACGCCCGTGAGACATTTGTCTGCAATGGGATCGGCGATTTTTCCAAAGTTGGTGACTAATCCATATCTTCGAGCTATGGCCCCGTCAAGAAAATCGGTCACAGAGGCCACCAAAAAGACCACCGCTGCAATGTTCCGAGACAACTCAGAATCCTGTACCAATAACCACACTAGAACAGGAACAGCCATCAGGCGAACCAGGGTTAAACCATTTGCAACGTTCCAAATTGATGTGGAAGTGGCTGGATCAGCCGCATGGTCAGATGCTTGCGTCATGCGGATACAACTTCCGCAATGAGGTCCACTCCCTCGGTATCAATGATTTCACAGGAAATGATGCTACCCACGGTGAATTGTTTCGAACCCGCTATCACGCGTGTTTCAGAATCATCGGGTCCTTGATGACCGGCATGGCCAATACCCGCACCCGTCTCGGGGTCAATTGATTCAATGATAACTTCAACAGTCTCGCCAATCCGATCTTCAGCACGCTGAACC
>CAITYI010000349.1 GCA_903896585.1 uncultured bacterium | reverse complement strand
GGCATTCTTGACCACACCGGCCAGATCGTTCAGCGCCGTGAAATCGACCTGGGGACGATCGAACTTGGGAAGATCAAATTTCGGTAGATCGAACTTAGGTAGATCGAACTTGGGAAGGTCGAACTTGGGAAGATCGAACTTAGGTAGATCGAACTTGGGTACCGTGACGCCAAAGAAGGTGGCATCGGGTTGGGTGTTTTCCGTGGGGTTTTGGGCTGTTGATTCCATGATCATTCCTTTTCTACTTCTAGTTATTTAGTTACTTTGGTTGGAGCGGGCGGGTCTTCCTTACCGGCGGCGTTCTCCGCTTGGAACGCTGCGTAGATCTGTAGCAGGGTGGTGCGTTGTCGCTCAGATAGCGTGCTGTCTGAGGCAATTGCGGTGGTCACGGCTTCATCACCCTCGCGCTCACTGAGGATGCCCGCTTGCACATACAGGGTTTCCGCCGAGATCCGCAAACCTTGGGCAATGCGCCCCAAGATCTCCGCACTGGGCTTACGAAGTCCCCGCTCCACCTGACTGAGATATGGATTAGAAACCTCAGCCGCTTTAGCCAACTGCCGAATAGACATCTCTGCCTGATCGCGTTGCTCCCGGATAAAGGCGCCCAATCCACTCACATCAATTACGGCCATGTACCCAGTATGCACCCTAGTGCTTGCTATTGCAAGCGGAGGTGCTTGCGCCAGTTAGCAGGGGGGAATTATTGGAATGCCGAAACCACCAGGGCAGCAACGACCGCGGTATTGGCGGTAATCCCGATTCCAGGAATAACCCGGCTTAGGGCAATTGACCTCCACGTACCTTTGGAATTCTCGTGATTTTCGGGATTTTCGGGATTCTCGTGACTTTCGCCGGGCCTGACCCAGCTAGATACATGCACCACCACGTAATAGATCAGAATGAACGTGGCCGATATGGCCAGGTTTAAGCCAATTGAGCCCAAGAGAGTAATCACGATTAAGCCAATCGCAATCACCAGATCTGCGCGCATGGGCACTGCTCTTTGACCAACCAACACTCCCATTTTCTTCGGCAGGTGCCCACCGATCGACATGGAATAGATCATTCGGCCCAGACCGGCCATCAAGGCGAACAGTGCCGAGCCGGCGGCGAGGACGGCCGCGACCACCACCAAAAATCTTGGATACCCAATGAGAGTCGCAGTCGTTTCGAGTGGCGCAATGGTGAGTAAAGAATCCGGATAGGCAAAAAGCACAAGGGCAATCACAAAGTACAGCAATACAACTATTGCCAAACTCACGGCGATCGCAATTGGAATATTCCTGCGAGGATTTCGCACTTCAGAACCGAGTACCGCAATCCGCGCATAACCTGCGAACGCCACAAATAAGATCCCCGCCGCTGCGAGTACGTTCATTACGGAAACATCTGCGGTAACTGAATCCAGAATTGAATCAGATGTTGAGTCAGCAACGCCAGCAATAACGCTCAGGCTGATCAACACTGATAAAACCACAGTAATCAAAATGGTCATGGCCACAATGGAGTAGCGAATTCCAAGGAGATTAATGGCGAGAACCACCACAATGGCGGCAACCGCAGTGACTTTTTCATTACCTGGACTTACATATGCACCAATAGCGAGTGCGGCGGCGGATGCAGATGCTGCCTTGCCAATAAGAAAAACCCAGCCCGCAAGTTGGCCTGCGGCCGGGTGAATACATTCTCGGCCATACAGATAACCGCCACCACTCTCGGGAAACATCCGAGCCATGCGGGCATTGGAAACCGCATTGAGCACGGCGATAAAAGCCGCGATTCCCAAGGCCACAAACAAAAATGTTCCAGAAAGCTCAAATGCTGGCTGCCAAGCAACAAACACACCGGTGCCCACCATGGCGGAAATGCCCACCACAATTGCTGAAATCAGCGTGAGACTTCGAATTGGAACCTTGGGTGTCTCCGGTGCCTGAAGATCCGACATGTTGATTTCTACTCCACGAGAGGGTGGATAGATCCTACGACTTTCCCGCCACCGAGTAGCGGTTGGTTGAAATAGTCCTCGATCATATTCGACGGCACTCCCATGGAGACCAAGATCCCCGCCATGGCTGCATTGCGACCGCGATCAGATCCATCTTCCATTTTGAGGGCAATAGCTCGACCGTCCTCAAATGCCGCTACATACACACCTTCAGCACCATCTTTCGCCACCAGTCCTGGAATGCGCTGCATGAAGTGAGTGACATCGCGACGGGTCCCGCCCACATACTCCGGATGCGCCCGCATGGCATCTGCGACAGCGCGAGCCGGATCACCCGGTTCGGCCAAAACGGCAGTGTGGGCAATGCGGGCAAGTCCTGGCAGGGTCAATGCCAATACGGGTGCACCGCAGCCGTCGGTCCCAACGGCCGCGACTTTTTCTTGTGACATTTGTTCAAGCTCAGCCGTGATTGCAATCTGCAGCGGGTGATCCACGTCGAGGTAATTTGCTGTGCTCCAACCATTGATCACGCAGGTGGCTAACATCCCCGCGTGCTTGCCCGAACAATTCATGAGTATCGGTGAAGGGTCTTCACCTCGCGAGATACAGGCGTCACGCTCAAGTTTGTCGAGTGGAAAATCTGGTGGAGTGTGCAGTGAAGTGGGGGAAAGATCCACCGAACGCAAGATTTCACGCACACCAGCCATGTGGAAATCCTCACCTGAATGTGATGCGGCCGTGAGTGCCTGCAACTGTGCTGGCAATTTCAAACCCAGCCGAGCCATGGCGGTAGCCTGGGCGATTTTATTCGACGATCGCGGGAAAAATACTTCCGTGGCACTTCCCCACGATTGAGAAATGCCACCGGTTCGATCGAGTATCACCGCGTGCCCAAAGAACACGCCCTCGAGAAATCCACTTCGGGTGTAACCCGCCAATGGAACCGCACTCATGCGAATTCCACGCGATTGTTGCCCACCCTGGTTCACCGGCATTTCCTGATCATGGCACGCTGCGCTCATGC
>CAITYI010000348.1 GCA_903896585.1 uncultured bacterium | reverse complement strand
CCCTGATCCGGATCCGGCGCATGCAAATATCAACACCGTGATTGAAGCGGAGTTCAGTCACTATTCCGAGGAAGTCACCGAAGAACTAGGTGACAAGACCACTTCGTCCCAGCCGCGACCGTCCCAGCCACGACCGTCCGAATGAGTGCGGAATTAATGGAAGTGAAGCAACCGCGTGGACGTCCCCGAAGTGAGGACGTAGATCACGTAATTCATGAAGCCGTTTTGGACATAATTGCCAGGGCCGGTATCGCTGCCGTATCAATTGAAGGTGTGGCAGCACTTGCCGGAGTTAGTAAGGCGAGCATTTATCGGCGTTTCGACTCTAAAGACGAATTAATCGTGGCTTCATTGATCTACATGAGGGATCAAAATCTGCCTCTTTCGCGGTCAGGTACGGCACGGGACCAACTCATTGCCCTACTCGCCGGATTACGTCAAAAAATGTCCTATACCCGAGAGGGTCGAATCATGTTGGCAGTAGTGGGTTCAGGACACGAGAATCCGGAACTTGCCACCTTGGTCTTCGAGCAAATTGTCATGAGGCGAAGGGATGCACTCCGAACACTGATCGAGGAAGGCATCGCATCCGGTGAATTTGATCCGACAATTGACATCAACACAGCAGTTTCTACGCTCGTGGGATCGATGATCTACTTGGGAATGTGGTCCGCCCAAAAGAGTGTTGATGCAGCTAAAACAGAAGCAGTCGTTGACATGGTACTTCGGTGATCAGAGTGTCAACCACGCCAATGATTTGTGATTGGAAGCCTTCGGTCTCGACCAAAAGATTTCAAAGTAATTTTTGTCCCTGGGGGGTACTGGCGCCGTTTATATTCCGCAGCATCGGTCAGTCGAATTATTCGGTGAACTAGTTCAGAATCAAAACCTCGAGCTATTAATTCGCCGGCAGAATTATCGTGATGCACATAGGAATCCAAAATCGAATCGAGAATTTGATAGTCGGGGAGTGAATCTGTGTCGCGCTGATCTGGACGCAGCTCCGCACTAGGTTCCTTGGTAATACTATTTTCTGGGATGGGCGGCGTTTCACCATTCGCAGCCGCCCTCTGATTGCGCCACCGAGCTAAATCCCAGACGAGTGTTTTCGAAATATCTTTAATAGGAGCAAATCCGCCAACAGCATCTCCATAAATAGTGGAGTAGCCAACGGAAAGTTCACTTTTATTGCCGGTGGCCAAGACCAAATGGCCCTCCGAATTTGACAAGGCCATCAGTGTTGTTCCTCTGATTCTGGCCTGTAAATTTTCCTCAGCTAAACCCGAAAGCTCGAGGCTGTTCATATAAGAATTGAACATTGGTTCAATTGGAATTGTTCTGATCGATAATCCGGTGTTCTCAGCCAATGAATACGCATCAGCGACTGAATGTTCTGAGGAATACGGGCTTGGCATGGCTACTGCATATACGCGATCGGCACCGAGCGAATCTACTGCCAGGGTGGCGACAACTGCTGAATCAATCCCGCCACTGGCACCAAGCACAACTGAACGGAATCCATTCTTATTGACATAGTCTCGCAATGACAGGGTGAGGGCAGACCACACTTCTTCCAGTGAATCCAGAATTGGGGACACCGGCAATTCCGCATTCATATTTATTGCGCCAAGCTCCAAATGTAGGACGGTCTCCGTGAATTGCTGAGCCCTAGCAAGTAGTTGACCTTCAGGATTGACGATCATGGACCCGCCATCAAAAACGAGTTCATCCTGTCCGCCAACAATGTTGGTATACAGAATTGTCGATCCTGATTGTTGAGCGCGCCGCTGGCATAGTTCCAAACGCACATTGTCTTTACCCACTTCATAAGGTGAAGCATTAAGAACGGCTAGGACATCTGCATTAGCTTCGCGGGCCCATTGCACCGGCCCACCCTCGCGCCACAGGTCTTCACAGATCGCCAGGCACACCCGGTGGCGATTGACGGTGATCACGGTGGGTCCGGTTCCTGGTACGAAATATCTCGCTTCGTCAAATACTCCGTAGTTGGGAAGAAAGTGTTTGGCATAGGTGGCAATTACCTCGCCGTGGTGAATGGCGGCGGCCGAGTTTTGGGGTCCACCGGAGGGGTAGCCATAAGCATGCTGAGGTTTTGATTCTGCCCCTAGGAAGCCAACAATCACGGTGACTTCGCCAAAACCATCGGCAGCCAGATCCCGGGCAAGTTGATGAACCGCATCCCGCGAGGCAATTTGGAAGTCATCTCTCAAGGCCAAATCCTCGACCGGATAGCCGGTAAGAGCCATTTCGCCAAAGAGAATGAGGTCGGCGCCATTGTGGACCGCTTCGGCTGTCATTCGGCGAATTTTCCCCGCATTCCCAGCTAAATCACCCACAATGGGGTTGGTTGACGCCAAGGCCACATGCAGGGTCATAGAGGTGAGGGTACTTGTTAACCGCCCCGTAACACGAGTGGGAGCACCATGGTGTCATTAACCGTAAAGTGAGAGTCACAAGGTTCGTTAAGTGTGGAGGTTGTAGTGGACAAGCAGGCTGAATTCGTGTTGCGCACGGTAGAGGAGCGGGATATCCGTTTTATTCGACTGTGGTTCACCGACGTTCTTGGCGCATTGAAGTCTGTTGCAATTGCGCCAGCTGAGTTAGAGGGCGCGTTCAGCGAAGGCATTGGATTCGATGGTTCGGCGATTGAAGGTTTCGCACGGGTCTTTGAATCAGACATGCTGGCCAAGCCAGATGCCGGTACTTTCAGCATTCTTCCTTGGCGTGAAGAAGGGCCCGGGGTCGCACGCATGTTCTGCGATATCCAAATGCCGGATGGCTCACCGTCATTTGCTGATCCTCGACACGTTCTGAAGCGGGCATTGACCAAAGCTGCCGACATGGGGTTCACGTTCTATACCCACCCGGAAGTTGAGTTCTATCTGTTCAAGAGCGAGCCTGATCCAGGTCAAGAGCCCGTGCCGGTTGATCGATACGGGTATTTTGATAACGCTCCAAATGGAGTGGCCCATGATTTTCGGCGCCAGGCAATCACCATGCTCGAAGCCATGGGAATCTCGGTTGAATTCAGTCACCATGAAGGTGGACCAGGCCAACAGGAAATTGATTTGCGCTACGCAGATGCGCTGTCAACCGCTGACAACCTGATGACATTCCGGCTGGCCATTAAGGAAGTTGCATTGGATCAAGGGATTTTTGCTTCCTTTATGCCCAAGCCCTTTATGCAATATCCGGGTAGTGGCATGCATACCCACCTCTCCCTCTTCGAAGGTGACACCAATGCATTTTATGAACCCGGTGCCCAGCACCAATTGTCAAAGATTGCTCGAGCGTTCCTCGCAGGATTACTTGTTCACGCTCCGGAAATAACTGCGGTGACCAACCAATGGGTCAACTCGTATAAACGAATTGCGGGTGGTGCTGAAGCGCCAGCGTGGGTGTGTTGGGGAAGACATAATCGTTCAGCTCTTTTGCGCGTCCCCATGTACAAACCGGGTAAGGCGAACAGTGCCCGAATCGAGTACCGGGCAATGGACAGTGCCGCGAATCCATACTTAGCATTTGCCGTGCTGCTGGCTGCTGGACTCAAGGGAATTGAAGAAGGCTATGAACTCCCGCCGGAGGCAGAGGACGATGTCTGGGCATTGACTCCAGGGGAACGAAATGCCCTCGGAATGAAACCACTTCCCGGAAGCCTCAATCAGGCGATCATGGCCATGGAAAACAGTGAATTGGTGGCTGAGGCTTTGGGAGAACATGTCTTCGAGTTCTTTTTACGCAATAAGCGTGCTGAATGGGAAGAGTATCGGCAGCAGGTCACTCAGTGGGAATTGAATCGATACCTGCCTTCGCTGTAAATCGCCACTTCAATTCCCCTCGTGATCGATCATCCCACGCGTGCGATCCCAAGGTTTCGTAGAGAGTAGATTGCCAATATGAGCGGTTCGCGGAGTGATTCACTTCGTGCGGTTCTCGTGCGAACTGGGATCCAAGACTCAACGATCGCTATTGAATTGGTCGCGAAAATTCAGGAACTTTCTGGAGAATCAATTGAATCAGCTGCAATCGCTGAATCACTCGTGAGTGTGGCCGACCCAGACTTGGCTCTTCAGCAATTGGTGCGAGTGCTCGAGGCCGCCACGGCCCAGCAAAAAAATCGCTTGGTCGGATCGTTGAGTGCTGATCCCAATAATCTAGGCAGGTTGCTTCAGATTTTGGGTCTCTCCTTGGGGTTCGGGGAGTTTTTGGTGAAACACCCCGAATGTGACCCACTACTGGAT
>CAITYI010000347.1 GCA_903896585.1 uncultured bacterium | reverse complement strand
GTTGGCCCTTTCCGTGTTACGACGAGCTGCGGCAAATCACGGACTCGATCTCATCACTGGCATTCACGGCTCGGTGATGCTGGCAATTATTGGCCGAGTCTCTGAGCCTGACCGCATCGCTCGACTCCTCGCCGTGCATTTTGGCCCTGGCCCGATCGTGGCCAGTGATCCCCTTGAGGGCCTCGACGATGTTCCTAAAGCTGCCCGCACCACGATGGCGGCTTTGAGCGTTGCGAGCGCTTGGCCTCAAGCACCCCGTCCTGCAATGACCTCAGATTTGCTGCCCGAGCGTGCATTGGCTGGTGACCTAGAGGCGCAACAAGCACTCATTGCATCCGTCTACCTGCCATTGGTTGCTGAAGAAACCTTGTTGGCCACGGCCTCAAACTTTCTGGAAATCAGCCCCTCTCTTGAGGCGACTGCGCGCGCTATGTTCGTCCATGCCAACACCGTTCGGTATCGCCTTCGCCGGATCACCGAAATTACGGGCTACAGCCCACACGAACCCCGCGATGCCTTTGCCCTTCGCCTCGGGCTCACTTTGGGCAGAATTGCACAACTCGACCAATGACCAAGCTGCCTATTCGTGTAGGAAATCGGAGAGATTCACCCAATTTATCGGGTCGAAGCCGGCTATTTTTGTAGGAAACCTCTAAAATTATGGTCATGACATTGGCGGCAGCAACTACGGCGAATCACCGCCCGTACCGACAGGGTTAGACCATGCTCGCAATCGTCGCCCCCGGTCAGGGTGCCCAGACCCCTGCAATGCTGCAGTCCTGGCTGGAATTGCCTGGAGCCGCGCAACAACTTACTGAGCTCAGCCAAGCCTGCGGCGTCGATCTTCTTACCCACGGCACACTCTCTGATGCTGACACCATTCGTGACACCGCCGTTGCTCAACCACTCATCGTGGCCGCCGGACTTCTGTCCTGGCAGGCTTTGAACTCCCCCACCGCAGACGTAATTGCCGGCCACTCCGTCGGTGAAATAACTGCGGCTGTGATCGCAGGTGTCCTCTCTGCACAAGATGCCCTGAGTTTCGTGCAACTGCGTGGTTCTGGGATGGCATCAGCTGCAAAGTTGGTTGCCACCGGAATGAGCGCTGTGCTCGGCGGCGAAGCAGCAGCCGTGGTGGAAAAGGCAGAACTTCATGGGCTTACTCCCGCCAACATGAATGGCGCGGGTCAAATTGTTGTTGCTGGCACCTTCCAACAACTCGACGCCTTTGCCGCAGATGCACCAGAAGGCTCCCGCGTGCGCCCGCTCCCCGTTGCCGGTGCTTTCCACACCGTTCATATGGCGCCAGCCGTGGCTGCACTTCATCACTTTTCAGCATCCATGACCACTCACGATCCATCGTCGCCGCTGTTATCAAATGCTGATGGCAGCACAGTTGATACCGGCGATGAGATTCTGCGTCGCCTCGTTGCCCAGGTGAGTAATCCAGTGCGCTGGGATTTGTGCATGGACATGATGGTTTCCATGGGTGTTACCGGACTTCTTGAACTTTCACCGGGTGGCGCCTTGGTTGGCCTTGCAAAACGAGCAATGCCTGGTGTTGCAACTGTGGCCGTGAAAAGTCCCGAAGATCTCGATGCGGCATTCGCATTGATTGCTGAGCATGGCGGAAAGGATTCGCAGTGACCGTTTCCATCCAGACACCAACACCACATGCCTTCACCCGCATTCTGTCGGTGGGTTCCTACAGCCCGTCACGGATCGTTGACAACGCGGAGATTTGCTTAAATATCGATTCCAGCGATGAGTGGATCCTTGAACGCTCCGGCATCCGTGAACGTCGCTATGCCGCGGAAGATGAATCAGTCATCGATATGGCAGTCAAAGCCGCGAAGCTCGCACTTGAGCGCTCAGGGATTGAGCCAGCGGAACTCGGGCTCATTTTGCTTGCCAGTTGCACCTACCCCTACCTCACCCCGTCGGCTGCTGTTCAAGTTGCAGTACAGATTGGTGCTGTCGGAATTCCGGCCACAGATATCTCCAGCGCTTGTGCAGGCTTCTGCTACGGCGTTGGTCT
>CAITYI010000346.1 GCA_903896585.1 uncultured bacterium | reverse complement strand
TTCTGCCGAGGTGCTCAAGGTCGCGCTTACCCGGCCCATCCTCGCGCCCGACATGGAGTCTCTGATGAAAGGGAAGGAGGGACTGAACACCTTCCCCAGCGGACACTCCACCTTCGTGACCGCGCTCGTGCTCGGTGCGGTGTTCCTCGTTCCCATCGCCGTGCGTCCCTGGATCGCCATCTCAGGCATTGGTGCCATGGTCCTCATCGCGGGTGGAGTAATCACCGCCGGATGGCATCGGCCCAGTGATGCATTCGCCGGGATCGCCCTTGCCACGATCTGGATGAGCGTGACCGCCGCCGTTGTTGTGCGACGATCAACGGCGATTGTGCCCGTTCCTCCCGGAATGCACCTAGTGCCCTACGCGGGCATCGCCATAACAGCTATCGGTTCTGTGGTCTTTGTGCTCATGCTTGCGCATCCCGACGTCCAAGGTGCACTTGCACTTTTTGCGGTGAAAATCGGGATCTTCGTGTGGGCCGTTTTCGTGGTTAGTGTGTTCACAGGAGCACTGCGAGACATTGATCTGGTACGCAACTAACATCTGATTTTTTCAGCGAGCAACTCGAACCTGAAGACCAGGCCCCACCGGACACTTGAATGTTGACGACAAATACCAATCCGGTGAAGATCCTTGACGTGGTATGCCTTCGGCATTGATTACTTCCCCAGAGCTATCACCGTTATCAGATAGCATTTGATAGCCCTGACAATCTGAATCCGGAAGTCAATGAATGTTGCTTACAGATGAAAGCCCTCGACTCACGGGTTTCTTACGCTCAAAGTGGGCCTTCAGCCCCGGACTTATGGCAATCACAATGGTCATGCCATTTCTTGGAGTACTTTCCCGCCTAGAGACCCTCATTCCTAACACAACGTTTTTGACCGGGGCCATTGCATCTGTCGTACCGAGTTTGTGTGGCTTTTTATTCTTTTTGGTCATTGGACCCCAAGGCGAGCGTCGTTTAACCAGCTCTGCTCCGCCCGTTATCCGTGTTTTGCTGTGGGCTCTCACCGGACTGGTCGTGGCAGTAGCTGTGGTCGTTGTTCGGACTTTAATCACGGGAAAGTTTGTAATTTACCTAAGCAACTCTTTTCTAATCATTGTCATAATTACCGCCACCATGTCGCTCCTCGTTCTGGGAACCTACCGACTAAACCTTCTTGGTTCTTTGCTTGTACTTGCACAAAGTAATGAAAATGAATCGCGGCAACTCTATGACATGCAGCAGGAATCTGCCGTGAAGCAGGTTCGCACTTTGACAGAAACGATTGATCGCGAACTTGGCGAAGAACTCCAGCGAATAAATGTAAAAGTCACTCAACTCGAAGAAATTTCAGATTCTGTGGATTTACGCGAAGTCTTAGTGTCAATTCAAAAGTACTCGGAATCATCCGTGAGAAGTGTTAGCCACAAGCTTTCGGCGGGAACCACCATTCAACAATTGGATCCGAGTTTTGTAGGCATAGGAAGTCCAATCAGGTGGCGTGGCCGGGGTGGGATATGGGACCTCTTGCTGACTTCCAAAGTAAGCATTTCGCTAGTGGCAGTGGGGACCCTTTTTCTCTTTATTCGCTACTCAACTGTCGGATGCTTCGTCCCACTCAGTCTTTCTCTGGGCTGTTTCGCCGCACTTTTCCTCGTGCCGGTCTGGATTTCCCAAACGGCACCACTACAAAAGCCACCACGGGCTTTGGTTCTGGGATTGGTCTTTTTTATTTCCAGCTACGCCATCTTTCAGTTTTTACTGCAGGCAACCCCCGAGTGTGACCCGACCGACACTTTGGCATTGCAAATCTTGAACGCGATATTCGCTCTGATCGCCCTACTCGCACTACTTGTCTTGTTCGAAGCAGGGCGCCGTACCGCAGCAGACACGCAAGCCCTTCGCGAATCAACCGAGCAAATCAGGATGGCAACTTTAAATAATCGACGGAATTTCAATGCAACCCGCGTACGGCTGGCCCAGGTCCTACATGGTGCTGTCCAGGGAAGACTTGCGGTGATCTCCATGACAATTGTTCAGTTTCTAGACGCTCGTGATTCTGGACTCAACCCCTCACTTAATGATCTCAAAAAACGCGTTAATTTCTTAATTGGTGAGGTCAATTTGGAACTCAAAACAGTTATGTCAGACGCAAATATGCCGCAGCTTGCCCTGTCCGATTACCTTGATGACATGGTCTCGCAATGGCGTGGACTCGTGGAGATCGGTTATGAAGTTGAACCCGATGTTCTCGGTGGTTATGGTGTTGCCGAATACACGAATATTTCTTTACAAGAAATCCTCACCTCAGCAATTACAAACGCCCACCTTCATGGCCGCGCGAATCGCGTCGACATTGAGATTAATCGCGATCAGAATCTTCCTGAACACTTGTTAATTTCAGTTCGCGACAATGGGATCGGTCCGCCTGACAATATTGTGCCAGGGATGGGCTTGGGTTGCGTAATTGAATGGGGAGGTGAATGGAAATTGTCCCCCCGAATCGAGGGCGGAAGCCAACTTCTCGTCACCCTTCCTAACAACTGAGATTTGAGCTTTATTGAATCTGTCGCGCAACTGTCAACTACTTCCCTTGGTATCAGCGCCCTTGGACCTTCGAAGGTGTTGCCATGCACCGGTGCACCACAATGCCAGAACTACGAGAAGTGGCTGAAATAGCAGCCGCACAAACCTAGCGGTGTCCGAATCCAGCCCGAAAGCATCAGTTTGCGTGATGAACTGGGAGACATTACCCGGAAAAATCGCAATGAAGAAGCCGGCAATAATCCAACCCACAATCACGCGGTGCCTGGGCAGCGCGATGAGCGCGACCGCGAGCGCAATTTCGATAACACCCGAGACATAGACAACAATTTCAGCTGCTGGAATCCACGGGGGAACCTGTGCGGTGAATTCCGCGGTGCTGCGGAAATGGCCAATGCCAGCAAACAGGAGAATAGCTGCGAGAACCAAGCGGCCAATAAATTTGAGGCGCATGGTTGTTAGCTGCCGTTGTTGCACGTTCGAACTTTACCGAGCCGCGATGGGTGCAACAACGAGAGTTTCTCCATGCGAGTCCAAACCTGCGGAGCGACGCAATCCCCTACCACCGGTAATCGCGAGGACAATGCCAAAAACGGCTGCGCCAACTAGCACGATCATGGTCCCGGAAGGCACACCCGCGTAATAACTCGCATACATGCCGATCAATCCACTGAGAGTGCCCACGATTGTGCTGATGAGT
>CAITYI010000345.1 GCA_903896585.1 uncultured bacterium | reverse complement strand
CTGTCACCGGTCTGTTCATTGCAATCGGTCATGACCCCCGATCTGAGTTGTTGCACGGTCAAATAGATTTGAATGCCGAGGGGTATGTCAAGGTTCAATCCCCTTCCACCAAGACAAACGTTGATGGCGTTTTTGCCTGCGGTGACCTGGTAGATCACACCTACCGACAAGCAATTACTGCGGCCGGTACGGGGTGTTCGGCCGCACTTGACGCAGAACGTTTCCTCTCTCACGCTGAGTAACACCGTCCATAAACTTGACCACTGCAGATTTCCTGGCCCGGTTCGGCTAAGTTAGGCCCTGACTTAAAGGAGTTTTCCCATGGGAGAGATAAAAGTAGTTACCGACGCCAACTTCGCCGAAGAAGTTCTCATGAGTGACAAGCCGGTGCTGGTCGACTTTTGGGCCGAGTGGTGTGGTCCATGCAAGAAGATTGGCCCGATCCTTCAGGAAATCGCAGCTGAGCAAGATTCCTTGATCATTGCCAAAATGAATGTGGACGAGAACCCCTCCACCCCGAGCACCTATGGCATAACCTCCATTCCGACTTTGAATGTGTACCAGGGTGGCCAGATTGTGAAAACAATTATTGGCGCAAAACCCAAAGCCGCATTAGTCGCTGATCTACAGCCGTACCTGTAGGCGTGTAGGTACGAAATGCTCCGCCTTGGTTCCACCGGGGCGGCCGTAGCGGAGGTTCGCGCACGGCTCGCGCATCTCGGTCTTCTTGTTAATTCACAATACGAAACCCTGAATGTTTACAACGAAGACGTTGACCATGCCGTTCGAATTTTCCAGCAAGAGCGCGGAATCACAGTTGATGGAATTGTGGGAGCGGAAACTTTTCGCCGTCTCGATGAAGCCCGATGGAGCCTCGGGGATCGCGTTCTCTCCTTCACCGTAGGTCACCTGATGATCGGTGACGATGTCACCGACCTTCAGCGCAAACTCAATGAACTTGGATTTGATGCAGGTCGGCCCGATGGAATCTTCGGACTCTCAACAGACTTGGCCCTTCGGGAGTTTCAGCGGGGTGTTGGTGTGAGTGCCGACGGGATTTGCGGTTTGGAAACACTCCGTTCCTTTGACCGCCTTTCTCGTTCAGTTATTGGTGGTGACTCGGGAGCTTTACGTGAGAAGGCCCACATCAGGGCGCTCCAAACAGGTATCGCAGACAAGGTTGTGGTGTTGGATCCCGGTGACCTGTTGCAACCTGAGTTAACTCACGCGATTGCATCCCGGGTGGAAGGACGTCTGGCCGCACTCGGTACTCAAGTTATTTTGACAAGACTCGCTACCCCGATTTCTCCCAAAACACCGGCGCAGCGGGCGGCTTTTGCTAATGAAGTTGCAGCCGATCTCGTTGTCTCATTACACGTGGATCAATCCGAAAGTCCAAAACCTAATGGGATTGCAGTGTTCTATTTTGGTCACCCAAGTGGTGGCAATTATTCCCCCGCCGGCAAACAACTTGCCGACTTGATTTCCGCGGAGTTGACCCAACGCACCGACCGCAAGGACTGCCGGACCCACCCGCGGACGTGGGATCTCCTGCGTTTGACCACAATGCCGGCGGTGCGAGTTGATCTTGGTTACATGTCTAATGTCGATGACTCGCAAAGGCTAAAAAGTGATTCATTTCACGATGCCATTGCCCAAGGCATTGCAGCAGCACTTACTGCCTTTTGTGCGCCCCGTTAGGCCACATCAGTCGGATCAAGAAACCAAGACCTAGTCCAAGGGCAATAAACCCGGCGGCCCGAAAAAATGGTTTCACAAGGGAAGGTTACCTGTTCAATAGCGAGCAGGGTTACTAGTCTTAGAACATGTCCGAGCAGTCTGGTTCCCGACTTGATCCATGGATCGATTCTTATGCTCAGCGGGCCCAAGGCCTCACTGCCTCGGCAATTCGGGCATTATTCGCGGTCGCATCCCGACCCGAAGTCGTGTCTCTGGCCGGCGGTATGCCCTATGTCAACGCTCTGGATGCGAATCAGTTCGCTGATATCACCGCCCGAGTGATTAGAGAGCAGGGCAACACTGCCCTGCAATATGGCTCGGGCCAAGGTGATCAGAAGTTGCGAGAACAGATTCTCGAGATTACTTCTTTAGTCGGGGTGCACTCCCACCCTGATGACATTGTGGTAACCGCAGGGTCCCAAATGGGCCTGGATCTAGTCACCAAAATATTCTGCGACCCGGGTGACACTGTTCTCGTTGAATCACCTTCCTATGTCGGCGCCCTCGGTGTCTTCCGGTCCTATCAGTGCAATGTTGTGCACGTTGACATGGATGAAAATGGGTTGAATCCGGAAGCACTGCGAACTGCACTCGCGGAGCACAAGAATGTGAAATTCATTTACACAATCCCGTCCTTCCACAATCCAGCCGGCCTCACTCAGAACCAGCAGCGACGTGAGGAAATATTGTTAATTGCCAAGGAGTTTGGGGTTCCAATCCTGGAAGATGATCCGTATGGTTTGCTCGGTTTTGAAGGCGAGCCCCCACAAGCAATTCGGGCCCTCGATGATCAAAGTGTTATCTATCTTGGTTCTTTTTCCAAAACAATTGCATCTGGTCTTCGGCTGGGTTGGGTGATTGCACCACACGGCGTCCGCGAAAAAATAGTGTTGGCAGCAGAAGCGGCAACCCTGTGCCCGAGTAATTTTGTGCAGCTCACAATTTCTCGTTACCTTGCGGAGCAGCCGTGGCAACAACAAATCAAGGTCTTCCAAGAGTTGTATCGCGAACGTCGAGATGCACTGTTGGATTCCATGCAGGCACTTATGCCTGCCGGCACCACCTGGACCATTCCCGAAGGTGGTTTCTATTCGTGGGTGACCCTCCCACCTGGCTTAGACGCCACCTCCATGCTCCCGCGGGCTGTTGCAGAACTAGTGGCCTACGTCCCCGGAACCGGTTTCTATGCAGATGGCCAGGGATCACAGAATCTGCGACTGTCTTACTGTTATCCCGATCCTGACCGGATTCGGGAGGGTGTGCGCCGGCTGGCTGTCGTGCTGGAGGCTGAAATCGAAGTACTCAACACCTTCGGTCCCGCTCATCCGGCAGCAACACCTTCATTCTTTAGCCCGCGATCCGACACTCGCTAAGGAGTCTTAGTTGCAGGTTGTGATTCTTTCCGGCGGTTTGTCGCCCGAACGCGATGTATCGCTGCGTTCAGGCCGGCGATTAGCCGAAGCATTGCGCACATCCATGCCTGATGCCGAGATCACTGAAGCCGATGTCACGGCAGACACAATTGATGTACTGGAGTCATTGCGACCTGACTGTGTTATTCCCATGATCCATGGATCGGTCGGCGAGGACGGTTCATTGCGTTGTGTTCTTGAGGCACTCGGAATTCCATTTGTTGGATCAAGTTCGCAGGCTTCACGTATTGCCTTTGACAAAGCAATTTCATCTACCCTGCTTCCCCAAGCAAACATTCCACGCTTCGCTGCGTTACCACACAGCTTCTTTAAGAATATGGGCGCTAAATCAATCATGGCCGCCATCATTGGCGACCTTGGTCTGCCACTAATTGTTAAGCCACTCACCGGTGGTTCAGCATTGGGAGTCACCAGGTGTGTTGTCGAGGCCGATGTACCCACTGCTTTGGTAACTGCATTTGGTTACTCGGATACGGTCATAATTCAACAGGTGGTTGTCGGTGCGGAACTTGCACTCGCGGTTGTCGATCGGGGTGGTTCACCGGAAGCACTTCCACCGGTAGAAATCGTTCCTGTCAGTGGTGTCTACGACTACGACGCACGCTACTCAGCGGGTGCAACCGAGTTCTTTGTTCCGGCCCGATTAAGTGAAGCGGTAGACGCCAAGGTAAAAGAATTTGCACTTCTGGTGCACCGAACTCTTAATCTTCGCGATATTTCCCGCACCGATGTAATCGTCGATTCCCAGGACAACATCTGGTTTCTTGAGGTAAATGTTGCCCCTGGAATGACCGAAACATCGTTGGTACCACAGGCTTTTTCGGCTGCCAACTTGGAAGTTGGCGAAGTTTTTGCTGAGTTGGTAAATAAAGCTACTCGCCGGTGATTAACTCCGCTATTCGTCGAGCATCTGCAATGTCGGCTGCGGTAATTACAATTTTCCCTGGTCCTCCACTTTTGGAAAATCCATCCAGGTAAATCGTGGTGTCGAGAGTATCCGACAAAGATTCACTAATTACTCGGACTGCTTCTTCGAGAGCTTCAGGTCGTGACTTTCGTTTTCGATCTATTTTCTTTCGAGGTTTACCGTCAAACGCACCTAAAGCAATTAGTTCTTCAACATTACGGACACTTAACCCCTCGGCAACAATTTTGGTGGCCATTGCTTCCATGGAATCTGAATCCGGCAGTGCGAGCAGGGCTCGTGCATGTCCGGCACTTAACACTCCAGCGGCCACCCGGCTTTGTACTTTCGCCGGAAGTTTAAGTAGTCGCAAGGTATTACTTACCTGTGGCCGTGATCGACCAATGCTTTGGGCTAGTTCTTCTTGAGTGCATCCAAAATCGGTGAGCATCTGGGAGTACGCGGCTGCTTCCTCGAGTGCATTCAAATTTGATCGATGTAAATTCTCAAGTAACGCATCTCGCAACATATTCGTGTCTTCAGTGTGACGGATGATTGCGGGGATCTCGGTGAACCCGGCCAAGGTGCAGGCGCGTAGGCGTCGCTCGCCGGCCACGAGTTCATAGCGGTTATTGCCGCTGGGTCGAACAACAATTGGTTGTAACAATCCAATTGTTGAAATGGAGAAAACCAGTTCCTGCAATGCATCTTCATCAAAGATTGACCGTGGTTGCTGGGGATTGGCTCGAATCGAGTCAATAG
>CAITYI010000344.1 GCA_903896585.1 uncultured bacterium | reverse complement strand
GACTTGGTTGCATTGAGTTTTAGCTCCTCAGACATTCAGGAGAACGGGTCTCAGCGAGCCCTTGCCACAGATACCCCCATCACCCTCACCTTCACAGAAGACGGCATTTCAGCGAACGCAGGGTGCAACACGCTCTTCGGCAGCGCTGCTATCAAAGACGGTCGACTCACCGCATCGACACCCTTGGCCAGCAGCATGATGATGTGCGAAGAACCACTGATGTTGCAAGATGAATGGCTTACCGCGTTTATTAACGCCGCACCACAAATCACCACATCTGAAGACACCCTCACATTGACCACAGATAACAGCTCGATTGAGTTCACCGTCGTGGAGACCATCGGCCTATATGACACACCTATATATGGCCCAGAAGAGCTGCCAAATGTTCAGGCGCTGTGCGACACCCTCGTTGCAGATGGTGCGACGACTGATCAAGCACGCGCGGCCACTGAGGATCGAGGATATGTCTTTCGCATCATCAAAGAAGACGGTGAATCCTTCCCGGCAACGAAGGACTTAAACCCGGGGCGCCTCAATGTCGAGATTGAAGGTGGCATCATCACCGCCTGCAACCCCGGTTAATGCCAGCGTCACGCCCTGACGGGGCCACTTGAGAGCAATTAGTTTTCCCCTCAGGTTGCGGCGCACTCCACTTCGGCAGGAACTTCTGCGGGCGGGTTGAATGTGGCGGTGGCGATTAGTTTCCACTCGCCCTGATCATCTTGAAGGAATGTCAGTAGACGGGCATTTTTCTGCGAGCCAAGTTCCGTCGAGCCGGCAAACACGGTTCCCTCCGTGTCAACTCCCAAAGTCACAATGATGAGATCCCCATCCCGCGTTACCACGAAATCTGAAAGTTCGGCAGACTTCATTTGTCCTTTGACGTACTCAGCAGATGTGGTGTAACCGGTACCCGCAGCAGACTGACCCTGTACCTCCGGATGTAGAAGGGGTGGCCCGTCCCCCGCTATCAACAAATCAAACTCGGTCCGAGGACCCACCATGCTGGTATCAGGAACGGTGGCAGCCGGTGTCCGAATTGCATGAGGCGGCCTTGAAAACTAGGACGCATTCATTTGCTTATGTTTAAAGCCACGTCACTTGACCGCTGGCAAGATCATAAATCCCACTCACGACCTCCAGTTTTCCGGTGGAAGTCATGCTGGAGATGGTGGAACTTCGTGATTCGACCGTATGCGCCTGATACGTGGCATTGGTGGCGATTGAATCATTGGTTGAATGCCCTGTTGGCATATCTTTGATGGCCGGGATAATAAGTTCCACGAAACTGTTCAGATGAGCAGGCGGTAATTCTCCGCTCTTGATACTTTCTTCGGAAGCGATCACTGCCCCACAATGCGTGTGCCCAAGAACAACGATCACCGATACTCCCAGAGCGGCAGCAGCAAACTCCAGACTGCCAAGACCTACGTCTTCGCAGACATTGCCAGCATTGCATACTGCGAACAGATTCCCTGGCGCCGTGTCGAACACATGGTCCGGAAACACCCTCGAATCAGCACACGTCAAGACTGCCGCGAATGGCTTTTGACCATCCTCGGGAGTGGACCCCAGCGACGAATAATTCTTGATCTCCCTCTCACCGCTGGCGCTTCGAGCGTTACCCCGCTTCAATCGCATTAAGGCATCGGCGGGTGATACCGGCCCAGCAGCCCCTGCAGCGGAAGCGGCTTCAGTTGTGGCGCCGTTACTAGACGTGTCCATGGCAACCCCCGAATCAGGTTTTGGGAAATCTAATAGCTAAATGATCTTCTCGACTCCTGCAATTAACTTACACCG
>CAITYI010000343.1 GCA_903896585.1 uncultured bacterium | reverse complement strand
ATCGGTTTCGGGCAAATCACCATATTGACTGAACTTGACCCAGCTGCGGAAGTCGCGGGTTTCAAACTCCACAACAATTCGGTGATACTCGGTATCAAAGTCTTGGGCAGCGAATTCTTCCGCAGATTCCGTGTAATGCAATGTGTGCTCAAGCCGAGCATTTTCCACTACCGCCGTGTACTTGCCGTAAAAGTAGGCAACAAAATCTTCTTCTGGCACCAGAACTGCAACTGTCCACAGCCCGCCCGGCACGGCATCGGAAAGCACAGATCCCGGGACCACCGAGTGCCCTATTCCGTGGTACCACACCGCTAATGCCTCCGGGTCCGTCCACGCAGCCCACAGGATGTCAACGGGAATATCAATTTCTCGCTCAACGCTATAGGCAGGTTGTTGACTCATGAATTCTCCAATTTATCGGACGGTGTTCTAACCGGGCACAAAATTATTAGACGTTAAACCGGAATTCGACGACATCGCCGTCTTGCATAATGTAGTCCTTGCCTTCAATGCGCACTTTGCCGCGCGCTTTCGCCTCCGACATGGAGCCTGCATCTACTAAATCATGGAAAGAAACAATTTCCGCTTTGATGAATCCTTTTTGGAAATCCGTGTGGATGACTCCCGCGGCCTCAGGAGCCGTCGCGTTTTTAGGAATGGTCCAGGCGCGTGCTTCTTTGGGTCCTGCGGTGAGGTAGGTCTGGAGACCCAAGGTATTGAAACCAACTCGAGCCAACGCCTTCAGTCCTGATTCATCTTGACCCACCGACTGCAGTAACTCCAATGCCTCTTCATCAGATAACTCAACGAGTTCGGATTCAATTTTTGCATCAAGGAAAACAACCTCTGCTGGAGCAACGAGTTCCCGCATCTCCGTGCGAAAATTTTGATCGGCTAACTCTGTTTCATCTGCATTGACAACATAAACAAACGGCTTAGCGGTCAGAAGAAAGAGTTCTCGAATCGGTGTCGAATCAAATCCCGCACCAAAGAGGGTCCGGCCAGAATTCAAAATCTCTTGAGCAGCCTCGGCAGTTTCCAGGACAACCGTCTTGGATTTATCCAGCCGGACTTCCTTTTGTAATCGTGGAAGTGCTTTTTCCAGAGTCTGCATGTCTGCGAGGATCAATTCCGTGTTGATTGTCTCCATATCCTCTTTCGGGGATACCCGACCTTCAACGTGCACGACATCGTCATCGGTAAACGCTCGAAGGACCTGACAAATGGCATCGGATTCCCGGATATTTGCCAGGAACTTGTTGCCAAGGCCAGCACCTTCAGATGCACCTTTCACGATTCCAGCAATATCCACAAAGGTCACACTGGCGGGAATGATTTTCTCGGAACTAAAAATTCCCGCCAAAACATTGAGGCGATCGTCGGGGACTCCAACGACACCCGTATTTGGCTCAATGGTGGCAAAGGGGTAATTGGCGGCGAGCACGTTGTTCTTGGTCAGAGCGTTAAAAAGTGTCGACTTGCCCACATTTGGTAATCCGACAATTCCCAGAGTTAATCCCACGGCCGTGAGTCTAGATCTCGCGCTTAATCCACCACCACATGGTGGGGCACGAAGTGTTGCACCGGCGCAATGTCGGATTGCCGTGTCACCATGCATACATGGATGCAGTGACCGTTGTTTTAGCGATTGTTCTGATTGGTCTTGGGGTAGTGGTGGGTTTCCTTCTGGGCCGTGGGCGTAAATCCGACCCAGGGATTCCGCAGTTGGAATCCGGTCTTCATTCTCTCTCTGATGCCATCGATCGAATGCATATTCAGGTGGCAAATAATCAAGCTGCCGGAATTGCCTCAGCGACAGCATTGAAGTCCGAACTTCTCACCTCCCTTGCTCACCACACCCAAAATGTCACTACATCGGTGGCTGACGTTCGTCAACAGGCAGCACAGCTCACATCTGTCCTCAATAGGAGTAGTGCGCGTGGGCGCTGGGGTGAAATGGAATTGCGCCGACTTGTTGAAGCTGCCGGACTCATGAACCGCGTTCACTTTGTTGAGCAGAGCAGCGTTTCGACCGATGCCGGATCCCTCCGCCCGGATCTGCAGGTACTACTTGCTGACAACCGATGCATTCTGGTCGACGCTAAGACACCCATGGAGAACTACCTTGCGGCGGCCAACTGTTCAGACATTGCCGAGCGAGAAAGACTCATGAATGAACATTCACGGGCTGTGATTTCTCATATTGAT
>CAITYI010000342.1 GCA_903896585.1 uncultured bacterium | reverse complement strand
TTGAGCACCTGCCGATCCGCGGTAACCACAATGGAAGTCCGATTGGAAACCAGTGGGCGCCCTGCTTGATCCAGGATCAAACCGCGGACAGCCGGCTCCACCACCTCTCGAACGGTGTTATTGACGGCAGCGGCCCGGTATTCATCGCCGGTGACCACCTGCAGGTAGAACAATCGGGCAACAAGGGTCGCAAATAGGGAGAAGACCAAAATTCCAAGAATGGCGAGGCGAAGGTTCGACCGATCTACCACGAACCCTCCTTCGTTCAAACCCTCTGGGATTCCAGCACTTGAATTGCTAATGCTTTCGGGCGCCCCAGTCCTTCGAGGTAATCCTCGCGCAACTACCCCGCGAGACTCCATTATGCGCGCGCACGACTTTACGGGCCCAACCCGCAAGACCTTTCGGGCCCAACCCGCAAGACATTACGCGCCTAGGACGCTCCCCCTGCCGCTCAAGTTCCCTACTAACCGGACATTTCAGGCACCAGTCTGCGGGCCAATATTCCAATGAGGGGAATTACCGCCGCCGCAAGGACGAGCCCATAGAAGGCAGCGGTGAGAGTAACCCACGGCACTTCAGTCCAATTGACGTTGCTACCACCCAAAACGGTATCGACCGCCGCAGTTCCCAATGCCGCCGAACCTGTGCTCAATGCAGCAATGGCAGCCATGATGGGCAAGGTGCGATCCCGGGGGTCAACCCAATATCCAGCGATAAAGCCAATGACCAAATAGATAATCGCATTAACCCCGATCAAGGTATCCGAGGGTGGCGAGAGGTCTAGTAATACTCCCGCCGCGAAACCTGCAGTGGCCCCTGGCACCGGTCCTAACGCCAGAGCCAGCGCGACCACCGTCACCACAACGAGATCAGGCGTGGCCCCTGCAAAACCAAGCCGACTCAATAACGTTAACTGAATGATGACTGCCACAAAAATACTGGTCCCAACAAAAACACTTTGACGGAGAATCACGTGACCACCTACTCAGGCGGGGCAGGAGTCGCAGCACTCTCCCGCTCTTGGGTTGGCGTGGATGATTCCTCCGACTGTTCATTCTGCTGGTTATCCGCTTGATTGACAGGGGTCGGAGCAATCGCAGGTGACGGAGGTGCCGGCAGTACGGAGTCGCGCGGATCTTCGCGCGGCGGCTGCACGACCACCCCTACAACACTGATTTGTGAAATGTCTGCAAATGGCATTACCGTGGCAACTCGCGCCAGAGCCCCCGCTGTACCGGAGACATCGACAACTTCACCAATGGGAATGCCCGGTGCGAAAGGTCGGCCGTCCTTGGATCCGAACGTCACGATTGCATCTCCAGAATCCACTTTTCCCAGCGGATCCAAAAGTTGAAACTGCAGTGAATTCTGTCTTCCAGTCCCAGATACGATCCCTATTTCCTGAGAGCCCGCAACACGTCCACCTACGGAGGAGGATGTATCCACAATCAGGACAACAGTTGAAGTGCTGTTGTATACCTTTAAAACTCGACCAATTAAGCCGTCGCCATTGATTACCGTCATGTCTTCCTCGATGCCGTCTAGGCTGCCGACATC
>CAITYI010000341.1 GCA_903896585.1 uncultured bacterium | reverse complement strand
GGAGGTGTCCTGATGGCTGTTTCGTCTACGTTGCTGAATGCGTCGGGTATCCGTATCGGGTCCGGTCTTGCGGCTGCGGTGTATGACTCGTCTACGGGTGCGCCGACTGTGACGACGAGCGGTTCCCCGTCTGCGGGGAAGCAATGCTACGCGTTCAATGGGGCTGGTTCAATTACGTTCTCCACTGGTGGCCTGATCGAGGTATACATGATCGGCGGGGGAGGCTCGGGCGGCGGCGAAACCGGTGGAGGCGGTGGCGCTGGCGGGGTGTACTACAAGTCAAAGGTCTACGTTGAAGCCTCTACGTCTTACACGATTGTCCCCGGTGCGGGGGGGACGGGCCTTGCATCAAACCGGGCGCAAGGCGGGCTAGCCTCAGGAATCTTTGCAGGAACACAACCTATTGCCTTCATCGGTGGCGGTGGGGCAGGCGGCGAGCAAAACAAAATTGCACAGGCGGGAGTCTGCTCGGGCGGAGGCGGTGGGAGTAGCCCCGGTCAGGGTGGTGTCAATTCGCAACCAGCGACGGGAATTGCGGGTCTGGATTCGGGTTTCCGGGGAGGTATTTCTACAGGGGCAGGATATTACGGTGGTGGTGGCGGCGGGATCGGTGCCATTGGTGGTGATGCTTCCGCAGGTCTTGGCGGTACTGGCGGCATTGGTTTGGCTTCTTCAATAACGGGAACATCAGTTTCTCGCGGCGGTGGCGGTGGCGGTGGGGTGAGTGGTGGAGTTGGCGGTACAGCCTCATTTGGTGGGGCCGCAGGGGTAAGCGGCGTTACAGGAAACGCCGCCACAGCCAACACCGGCGGTGGCGGTGGCGGCGCTGGCACTAGCGGCACGGGCGGCGCTGGCGGTTCGGGCATCGTAATCATTCTGGTCGGATAGGAGAGGTCATGGCTCACTTCGCGCAAGTAAAAGACGGCATTGTTGTATCGGTTGTCCCGGTGAGGAATTGCGCTATCGGCGGGTGCATCAATCCCGGTGATGACGTTGATTATCAAGCGGATCAGCACACCGATTGCGGTGACCTTGAATACCCCGATACGGAACCGCTCGGCCAGACGTTCCTCGCGTCCATCGGTCTGGGGACAGGGTGGCTTCAAGCGTCGTACAACAACAACTTTAGAGGCATGTATCCGGGGCCGGGTTGGCTGTATGACGCTGACGCTGACGAGTTCGTGCCCCCCGCTATTGCGCCGCTTGTCGAATAGTCGCCCATGACCAACTACCTCTACTCAGATTTGATGGCCGATTTCGATTCATACGGCCAGATGCGTCAAGCGTTCGCGTTTGATGACGTGTTTGAGGAAGTACCGCTGGGTGTGTTCGTGATGACTGAGGTCAATGTCAAGGAGGGTGTTGACGGGGCGTCGATGGAGATCATCGGCGTTGACCGGTCTATGCGGATTGCCCGGTCGTTGTGGGTGGACCCGGTTGGGATCGTCGCGGGCACGACATTGTCGGATGCGGTAGGTGCGGTCCTGTCGAATAGGTGGCCGGATGTGGAGTTGGATTTGCAGGCGACGGCCACGACGGTCCCGGCTCTAACACTGGGGGTGCAGGGTGGATCAAGTAGCAACCCGTGGGTTGATGTGCAGAAGATCGCTGAGGCTGGCGGTCTGGAAGTGTACTTCGACAATGGCGGTGTCGCGGTGCTGGCTGCGGTCAATGACCCTTCAAGCCAGACGCCCCTTGAGGTGTATGTGGAGGGGGAGGATGCGATGGTGCTGGACGTGTCTCGCCGCCTGTCCACTGACCAGACGCATAACGGGGTGGTGGTCACTGG
>CAITYI010000340.1 GCA_903896585.1 uncultured bacterium | reverse complement strand
GGAGGTGTCCTGATGGCTGTTTCGTCTACGTTGCTGAATGCGTCGGGTATCCGTATCGGGTCCGGTCTTGCGGCTGCGGTGTATGACTCGTCTACGGGTGCGCCGACTGTGACGACGAGCGGTTCCCCGTCTGCGGGGAAGGCGTGTTATGCGTTCAATGGGGCCGGGTCAATCACGTTCTCTACGGGTGGGCTGATTGAGGTCTACATGATCGGCGGCGGTGGAGCAGGGAGTTCCGGTGGCGGTGGCGCTGGCGGCGTGTATTACAAGTCAAAGGTCTACGTTGAAGCATCCACAAGTTATACGGTCATTCCGGGGGCAGGCGGGGCCGTTACGTCGGCGGCAAGACTTACTGGAGGCGGGGCGTCAGGGATATTTGCCGGGACCGAACCGATTGCGTTTATCGGCGGCGGTGGCACTGGAGGTGTAGTGAATGGTCAGGGTAGCGCTGGGGTCTGTTCCGGCGGTGGCGGGGGCAGTTCAACCGGCCAGAATGGTGAGTTCCAACAGCCTGCCGCCATTGTTACGGGTCTTGCTTCGGGGTATCAAGGAGGCGTAGCGGTAAGCGGTGGCGCTAACTATCTAGGTGCTGGCGGCGGCGGGATCGGCGGGGCTGGTGGTAACTCAAGCGCATCTGTCGGTGGCGCTGGCGGTGTCGGCCTAGCGTCTTCCATCACCGGCACTTCTGTTTCACGCGGCGGCGGTGGCGGTGGCGGCGTGAACACTGGGACGCCCGGTACGGCGTCATTCGGCGGCGGCGCTGGCAGCGGTTCAACAGGCGCTAATGCTTCGCCAGCGAACTCCGGTGGCGGCGGCGGTGGAGGCTATTCAGTCAGTGGCGGTGCTGGCGCTTCTGGTGTCGTAATCATTCTGGTCGGATAGGAGAGTCATGGCTCACTTCGCGCAAGTAAAAGACGGCATCGTCGTAACGGTTGTCCCGGTGAGGAATTGCGCTATCGGCGGGTGCATCAATCCCGGTGATGACGTGGATTATCAAGCGGATCAGCACACTGATTGCGGTGACCTTGAGTACCCTGATACGGAACCGCTCGGGCAGGCGTTCCTAGCGTCCATCGGTCTGGGGACCGGGTGGCTTCAAGCGTCGTACAACAACAATTTCAGGGCCGCATATCCGGGGCCGGGTTGGCTGTATGACGCTGACGCTGACGAGTTCGTGTCCCCCGCTATTGCGCCGCCCGTCGAATAGGCGACCATGACCAATTACCTCTACTCAGATTTGATGGCCGATTTCGATTCATACGGCCAGATGCGTCAAGCCTTTGCGTTTGACGACGTGTTTGAGGAGGTGCCGTTGGGTGTGTTCGTGATGACGGAGGTCAATGTCAAGGAGGGTCTTGATGGGGCGTCGATGGAGATCATCGGCGTGGACCGGTCGATGCGGATTGCCCGGTCGTTGTGGGTGGATCCTGTTGGGATCGTGTCGGGCACGACACTGTCGGATGCGGTCGGTGCGGTCCTGTCGAATCGTTGGCCGGATGTGGAATTGGATCTCCAGTCCACCGCTTCAACGGTTCCGGCTCTGACGTTGGGGGTGCAGGGTGGATCTAGCAGTAATCCGTGGGTTGATGTGCAGAAGATCGCTGAGGCTGGCGGTCTGGAGGTGTACTTCGACAATGGCGGTGTCGCGGTGCTGGCTTCGGTCAATGACCCTTCAAGCCAGACACCCCTTGAGGTGTATGTGGAGGGGGAGGATGCGATGGTGCTGGACGTGTCTCGCCGGTTGTCCACTGACCAGACGCATAACGGGGTGGTGGTCACTGGTGAGGGAACGAACGTTGTCCCCCCGGTGAGGGCTGTCCTGTTTGATGAGGATCCCGCTTCGCCGACGTACCGGTATGGGGCGTTTGGTGAGCGGCCTGTGTTCGTGTCGAGTCCGCTGGTGTTGACGGCTGCTGACGCTATTGCGGTGGCGAATGCTGAGTTGTCGAAGATGAAGGGCGCAGAGGAGAACGTCGAATGGTCGCAGATTTGCGATCCGTCTCTGGATGCGGGTGATGTGATCAAGATCCGTAATGAGGGCACCCGGTTGGCGAAGGTGCTGGTTCTGGACAAGGTGACGATCCCTTTGTCGCCGGGTGGGTCGATGAAGGCGACGGCCCGGACTGTCCGCGTGCTTGTGGATGGTGAGTGATGCTTGACTTGCAGCGGGTTGTCCGTGATTTCTCTCCTCCTGCCGCGCCGTTGCGCCTGCGGTTTGGGGTGGTGCAGTCGTTTGCTGGGGGGTTGCTGGTGTTGAGGATTTCGGGTTCGACGGTTGACGTTAGCGGGATCCGCTATCTGGAGTCCTACGTTCCGACGAATGGGGACACGGTCGCTTTGTTCACTGATGGTTTGGATGTGCTTGTAATCGGTTCGCTCGCTTGAGTCTCGTTAGACTCTTAGGTTAGGAGGTTCGTCATGGCGGTTACGCCTACATACAATTTGCCGTATCCGGTGGATTCGGATCCGGTGGATGTCGCTGGTGATATTGAGTTGCTGGCCCTAGCGGTGGACACTGCTCTGGGTTCTGCGGGTGGCGGTGGCGGCGCGGTCGCTGACGTGTTCATGCTGATGGGAGCGTAATCGTGGGTACGTTGTATAAGAGGCTTGGGGCGCTTGCGTCCACTGGCGTGATCGGCACGGCAGACACGTTGTACACCTGTCCCGCTGCGACGGCGACCGTCATCTCAACGATCACGGTGTGCAACACCTCGGCCAGTGCAGCGACGTTCAGTATCGCCGTGTCAACGACTACGTCGTTTGTTGCTGCTGGTTACATCGTGTATCAGGCGAGTATCGCTGGTAATGACACGGTTGGGTTGACGTTCGGTGCGACTCTTGACGCCACGAATAAGTACCTGCTGTGCTCCGCTAGTGCAGCGACTGTGTCGTTCTCAGTCTTTGGAAGCGAGATCAGTTAATGACATTCTCCACTCTTGGAACGATGGCTAGTTACGTCCCAAAGCAGGGAGTGACTGGCACTGTTGATTTGAGTACAGCGACTGTGGTTAAGGGCGCTGGTATGGATTTGATCACCCCGACATCGGTCGCCGGGTCAGGCGTCACCCTGTCCGGTGGTGAGGTGACTTTCTCAGCGGCAACGGAGGTTGACGTCAACGGATGCTTTACAAGCGCATACGACAATTACCTCGTATCCGTTCGATATTCGTCTAGTGGTGCAGCGTATTTGCGGCAACGCCTCAGAGCCTCCGGTAGCAATGTCGCTACATCCACTTACGCTTGGACACTTGGCTCGGTTTCCACGTCGGCAGTTTCCCCTGAAACCGGGTCCGCATCCGACACGTCAATAACCGCGTCCTATTCAGGAACTGGGAAAGACGCGGCGCTAAATGTCGTGATGATGTCACCGGCATTGGCCGCGCAAACATTGACGATCAATGACTCGTCATCATTCGGTTCGGCAATCTACAGATATTTCGGCAACGGGTTGAACACTAACGCCACCTCTTATGACGGTTTCGCACTGATCCCGTCTACGGGAAACATCACCGGCAAACTTCGCGTATACGGACTGAGGAACTCATGAGCAAGACACCGCAATATGTGGAGACTTTCGCAGACGGGACGGTATTTGAGCGCCCGTGGACGCCCGAGGAACTGGCACAGCAGGCCAAGGACCGCGACGACTTCGCAGCCGCACAGGCAGCGGCAGAGGCGGCAGCGGCAGCGAATGCAGCGGCAACCGCAGACGCTATTACTCACGCTAAGAGTCTTGGTTTCACGGACGAGATGATCCGAGTGATGTACCCGAACCTTGGAGTGTAGTCGTGGCTATTAGTAAGTTGTCTACAGCGGCTGGTGCTGGTTCCACTATCCCAACTGCTGGTCGTTATGCCGCTGTGAGTGGTGGGACTACTACGACGTATTCGAGTGGTGGACTTACGTATCAGGTGCAGACGTTCACGGGTAGCGGGACTCTAGTGGTCGCTAATAGTGGGGTCGTAGATGTACTCGTTGTTGGCGGTGGTGCATCTGGTGGGGCTACTGCTGGCGGAGGTGGTGGCGCGGGAGCGGTTTTAGAAACTCAAATATTTCTTCCTGCCGGTTCGCACACAGTTACTGTAGGAGGTGGAGGCGCAAGCGTAGTAGCACCTATTTCTAATAGTTCTGTCTATGGGCTAAACGGTATTGCGTCTTCCATAGGAAAATATTCAGTTTCACCCGGTGGCGGCGCTGGCGGGGCGGTTTCTTTTAGATACAACCAACTTTCGTTTTATGCCCAACAGGGCGGCGCTGGCGGCTCCGGTGGCGGTGGCGGTACTGGGGATAGCGGGGGGAATACTGCCGGTGGGGCGGGGATTTCTGGTTTAGGCAATTCCGGTGGTAGCGGTCAAATATCAGGTCTTACCGGGCAAGGCGGTGGCGGCGGTGCTGGAGCCGTTGGCGGGAATGCTTCTGGTTCTGCTGGAGGGAACGGCGGGGCTGGTATTTCATCAACCCTTCGTACCGGATCGTCTGTTATTTACGGCGGTGGAGGCGGTGGCTCTGCTGATGCGACCGCTGGTACAGGTGGCAGCGGTGGTGGTGGCGCTGGTGCATTGGGTGGGTCTGCCACGGGAACTGCTGGCACAGCGAATACTGGCGGTGGTGGAGGCGGGTCAAGGGACACGGGTGCTTCTGGTGCTGGTGGTTCTGGCATTGTGATTGTTCGTACCGTAACCGCAGGCAGCGCGGCAGGCGTGAATGCGAGCGGCGGCAACAACACGCAAACCTACACAGGCAACGGCACTGATGGTGTGAATGGTCGTGCCTATAAGACGCATGTGTTCACGTCTAGTGGTTCGCTGGTGGTGAGTGCGCCCGGTTTCGTAGACGTGGTCGTCGTTGGCGGGGGCGGCGGCGGTGGGTTCCTCGCAGGTGGCGGTGGCGGCGCTGGCGGTTCGCTGCAAGTGACGAATGCATATCTGGAAGTTGGGACACTGACTGTGACGGTTGGCGCTGGCGGCGCAGGAGGAGAATCATCGTTTGGCAAGAATGGCACCAGTAGCAAACTCGGTGACTTTTACGCGGTCGGCGGCGGCGGTGGCCCTGTCCGTACTAGTTCCGGTATTGACGGTCGAACAGGGCAACCCGGTGGCTCAGGATCAGGTGGTTCCGGTGGAGATTCGGCACAATCGGTAGGTGGCCCCGGGGTCAGTGGTCAAGGATTCGCGGGCGGCACAACTACTAACGGGCAGACTGGTGCTTCAGGCGGTGGCGGTGCGTCGGCTGTTGGCGTCTCGAACACATCAGGTGCGGCTGGAAAGGATGGCGGCGCAGGGACGTCCACGTCAATCGCCGGGACGACTCCGACAGGGGCGTATGTCGCAGGCTCATATGCCTACGGTGGAGGAGGCGGTGGCGGTGCTACTGATTCAACTGGCGGCACGGGTGGCGCAACCGGTGGCGGCAACGGTGCTTCTACATCAGTTGCGGCAACTGCGGGTACAGCGAATACCGGCGGCGGTGGTGGCGGCGGCAACGGTGGCGCGGCGCAACGTCTTGGATTCGCGGGCGGTTCTGGCCTCGTAATCATTCGATACGCGATCTAGAAACTAATTGAACATATCAACTTAGGAAGGAAACAATCATGGCTCATTTTGCACGCATTGAGGATGGCATTGTTCGTGAGGTCATCGTCGTCAACAACAGTGACTGCGGTGGAGGCGACTACCCCGCTAGCAATGCAGTTGGTCAGGCGTTCATTGCTTCGATTGGCTTGAACGGTCAGTGGGAGCAGACTTCGTACAGCGGATCGTTCAGGTCCAAGTACGCGGGCCAAGGAGACACGTTTGATGCCGTAGCGGATGCGTTCGTCTCACCCACTGTCGCTGAGCCTGTCGTTGATCCTGTCCCGGCTAAGAAGTAGGTGTTGTTGTGGTTGATGCGCGTAAGCCGGTGAAGCGGCAGCCTGTTGTCGAGCCTGTCGTTGATGTGCCGGTAGATGTGGTTGAGCCGGATCCGGTTGAGTCCGCGCCGGTTGAGGTTGCTCCTGAGCCTGAGCCTGTTGTGGAGCCTGCGGTCGTTCCGGTGAAGGCTGCCGACAAGCGTTCCGCGACGATGCTTGAGTTGCAGCGGACGATGTCGCAGGGCGATCATGGTCCTAGGGTTGAGGTTGTGCAGAAAGCCCTTGCTGATGCTGGGTTTTTTGAGGGTAAGCAGGATGGGCGTTATGGGACGCTGCTGGGTCGGGCGGTTCGGCAGTTTCAGGGGTCGAAG
>CAITYI010000339.1 GCA_903896585.1 uncultured bacterium | reverse complement strand
GAAGATTGGCATATGTTGCAAAAAGTCTGGGTGGACTAGCAGTGGCCGCTACTGAGCTCGAGTCAAAAACAACGATCCAGCGCATCGGAATAGTGTGTCCATATTCGTGGGATGTACCGGGGGGCGTCCGAAGTCATGTCGCTGATCTCGCCGTCACCTTGCGTGAGCGCGGATATTTTGTCAGTGTGCTTGCACCGGTGGACAGCCCTGAGTACCTTCCCGAATATGTAGCGGATGGAGGCGCTCCGACAGCAGTTCGCTATAACGGCTCGGTTGCTCGCCTGAGTTTTGGAATAAAGGCCACTCGACGTGTGCGCAACTGGATCCGTCAAGGAAATTTTGATGTTGTTCACATTCACGAACCGCTAGCACCGAGCCTGTCATTGCTGGCATGTTGGGCGGCCAAGGGCCCACTCGTGGCCACTTGGCATTCATCGCATGATCGATCGCGCATTCTGAACGCCGGATATTACATTGCTCAAACAGCCATGGAAAAAATCCGCGGCAGCATAGCCGTGAGTGAAACAGCACGCACGACCCTGGTAGAGCATGTGGGTGGAGACGCAGTTCTGATACCAAATGGAGTTAGAGTGTCAGACTTTCGTGACCAGGAGGGGGTAAATGTCACCGGTGCTCCAATAGTTCTCTTTCTCGGTCGGTTAGATGAACCCCGGAAGGGGCTCAGCGTGCTTCTGGAAGCAGCGAAGGAAGTTATTGAGCGGATTCCTTCGGTTCAATTCGCTGTCGCTGGACCCGGAGACCCGAGTCAATTTATTGAGGCGATAGATCCCGGCGATCGGAAGCACTTCACTTTTCACGGGTCGGTATCTGATGAAGAAAAACGGCGCTTACTGCATCAAGCTCAGGTCTATGTAGCGCCGCATACTGGAGGTGAATCTTTCGGTATCGTGCTCATTGAGGCAATGGCGGCCGGAACGCCTGTCGTGGCATCCAATCTCGCGGCGTTCAGCCGGGTCCTCCAAGAGGGTGAATGTGGAGAGTTGTTCATAAATGGCGATGCCAAAGACCTGGCCAAAAAATTGTGCACCACCCTTGAATCCTCGACTATCCGCAACCAATTCATTTACAAATCCAATATTCGAGTCATGGACTTTGACTGGAATTCGGTGGTCAACGACGTCATTGCCGTATACGAATCCGTACACACGCGGGGAGAAAAAGTGACCGAGGATTTGAGAGGGCAGATCGTGGGACGGTTTGCAAAGCGAGGCGTTCGCGAATGAATCAGTGGTTGATTATGGCATTTTTGGTCGCCGTGCTGGTGTTATTGGCGTTTTATCTCAGCATGACCGCAGGTCGTCTCGATCGACTTCATCGAAGAATTGATCTCGCTGAGTCCGGCCTAGACGCGCAACTTCTTCGAAGATCGGGGATCGCCCTAGAACTGGCGTCTAATGGTCTCCTTGATCCCGCGACATCCATGGTTCTGTCCGAAGCTGCACATTCTGCTCGAATCTCTTCCGATCGATCCATTCCCGAGCGCGATATTGCCGAGTCGGAACTCTCCGACGCCTTGTCAGCTGCGCTCGATCCTGAGGAGTGCGCCTACATCCTGAGTGAACAGGGGGGACCAGAAACACTGGCCGAACTCTCGGCAACGGTGCAACGGGTGCAGTTGTCTCGCAGATTTCTCAACGATGCCGTACGTGCCTGCACGCAACTTCGAAAGCAACGAGCCGTGCGCTGGTTTCACCTGGCCGGCCGGACACCGTGGCCGGCATTTCGGGAGATCAACGACCAGGTCACGCTCCCAGATATCTGATCCACCAGCCTGCTCAAAACCCAACTGACAACTCGGTCTCCGGTCAGCGATGCCAGATTTGGACTCTTCCCCTACCATTAGGGTTTATCCGCAGCCTTGCTGCCCATCGTCGACCAGTGTTGAAGGAAGTTGCCCATGTCCAGCGAAATGAGTACAGGAACCAGTCGAGTCAAGCGCGGCATGGCCGAAATGCTCAAAGGCGGGGTCATCATGGATGTCGTTACCCCCGATCAAGCGAAGATTGCTGAAGATGCCGGGGCGGTAGCGGTCATGGCCCTAGAGCGAGTCCCCGCAGATATCCGTGCGGAGGGTGGTGTCTCGCGTATGTCAGATCCAGACATGATTGATGGAATTATTGCAGCGGTCAGCATTCCGGTCATGGCAAAAGCTCGGATCGGACACTTCGCAGAGGCGCAGATACTTCAGTCCCTGGGCGTGGATTACATCGATGAATCCGAAGTATTAACGCCCGCGGATTATTCTCACCACATTGACAAATGGAAGTTCACTGTTCCGTTCGTGTGCGGTGCAACAAACTTGGGTGAAGCTTTGCGTCGGCTCACCGAAGGCGCTGCCATGATCCGTTCGAAGGGTGAAGCGGGTACCGGTGATGTATCAAATGCCGTGACTCACATGCGCCGGATTCGTGACGAGGTTACACGGTTGGCATCACTGCCAGCCGATGAACTATTTGTGGCGGCGAAAGAACTTCAGGCGCCCTATGACCTCGTGGCTGAGGTAGCACGCACCGGAAGCTTGCCGACGGTGTTATTCACTGCCGGAGGAATCGCGACGCCGGCTGATGCCGCAATGATGATGCAACTAGGTGCAGATGGAGTTTTTGTCGGGTCAGGAATTTTCAAGTCGGGCAATCCAGCAGAGCGTGCGCACGCAATTGTGCAAGCCACCACTCATTTTGATAATCCCGATGTTGTTGCCAAGGTGAGTCGGGGACTGGGCGAGGCCATGGTTGGAATCAATGTTGCGGATATCCCCGTGCACCACCGTCTTGAAGATCGTGGCTGGTAAGACCGCTTAAGTGGTGACTCGGACCACAATTGGCGTTCTGGCACTTCAGGGAGGTGTTCGAGAACACCTCGTCGCTTTAGATCTCTGTGGTGTATCAGCCGTGCCAGTGAAGACCGTTGAGCAACTGGACCTGATTCAGGGTTTGATCTTGCCCGGTGGTGAATCCACCACAATCATCAAGTTAGCGTCTCAGTATGAATTGGTCGAGCCAATAAAAGAGCGCATCCGTTCTGGCTTTCCGGTATTTGGTAGCTGCGCAGGAATGATCTTGCTGGCAGACCACATTGAGGCTGGCACCGCGGATCAAGAAACATTTGGAGGACTTGACGCGGTAGTTCAGCGCAATGCATTTGGACGCCAAACCGAGTCATTTGAAACACCCTTGCGGCTGGATAACGACATGGCACCTTTCCCTGGGGTATTTATCAGGGCGCCCCTGGTGATGTCAGTGGGTAGTGGGGTAAATGTGATCTCGACAATTGAAGGGGGAGCATACGCCGGTAGAGTTGTGGGCATTGAACAGGAGAACTTGATGGCAACCGCATTTCACCCCGAATTGACGCCGGATCTCCGTGTGCATCACAGGTTCGTGAAAATGGTGAATGAGAGCCAATGGTGATCGGATGTGAGGTGAGGAATTCATGAGCGGCCACTCCAAATGGGCGACCACTAAGCACAAAAAGGCAGTAATTGATGCGCGTCGTGGAAAGCTATTTGCCAAGCTCATCAAGAATATTGAAGTTGCTGCCCGTCAGGGTGGAGGTGACATCAATGGGAATCCAACCCTTTTTGATGCAATTCAGAAAGCACGGAAGAACTCGGTTCCACTCGATAACATTGAACGCGCGGTTAAACGTGGTTCCGGCGCTGAGGCTGGTGGGGCGGATTGGCAAACAATCATGTACGAGGGGTACGGCCCAAACGGTGTCGCAGTCTTGGTTGAATGCCTTACCGACAACCGCAATCGAGCCGCCTCTGAAGTTCGAGTAGCCATGACGCGTAATGGCGGGTCCATGGCAGACCCCGGAAGCGTTGCTTACTTATTTGCTCGCAAAGGAGTAGTCCTAGTGAACAAAGTTGGTGACCAAGGACCTGTTGCCGAAGATGACGTCTTAAGTGCCGTTTTGGATGTGGGTGCCCAAGAAGTGAATGACCTAGGGGATTCATTCGAAATCCTTTCGGAGGCAGGAGACGTGGTGGCGGTACGTACGTCTTTGCAGGCCGCAGGGATTGACTACGAATCCGCCGAAGCCACCTTTGTTCCAAGCATGACCGTACCCCTTGAGGAAGAGGGAGCAAGGACGCTTTTCCGTTTACTTGAATCACTTGAAGACAGCGATGACGTCCAGAATGTGTATGCCAACTTCGATGTCTCGGACGAGGTCATGGAGAGGCTGGACTCCTAATGTCAGGCGAAACGACGGGGAAACAACTGAGAGGCTGGGACGCTGCGGCTTTCCGCACGGCCAATGGGGACCCCTCAATGCGGTCAACTGTTGTCGCGATGGCGGTTTTGGATCAGAGTCCAGACTGGGTCCGATTGAGATCTCGGCTTGAGCGCCTCACTCTTTTTGTACCGAAACTTCGCATGCGACCCCTTTACGGCGTTGTGGGTTTTTCAGCACCACGATTCAGCATTGATCCGGATTTCGACTTGGATTTTCATGTTCGTCGCTATCGGCTTCCGGAAAATGCGAATTGGGATGACCTTCTGCGCGATGCTCGGCGAATCAGCCTGTCAGACTTTGATCATAATCGACCTTTATGGGAGGCAACCCTGATTGAAGGCTTGCCAGATGGTCATTCGGCATTCCTTCTGAAATTACATCACTCAATTGCCGATGGCCAGGCCACGGTAATGATTGCTTTGACTCTATTTGAGTTTGCCAAGGAAGTTAATCCTGACGAACCCGAACCTCCGCCCGCACCTGCTGGCGAAGACGTGAGTTGGCAGGACGTTTTAATTGCAAACACTCAGGACAATCTCTCGAGAGTCGTTGGCGCTGCCCGAGGCGTTCTGGGTACCGGATTAGGGTTCGTTAAGGGTGCGCTCACAGATTTTGAGACTACATTTCACAAGGCAATTGAAACTGTGGGCTCGGTAACTCGGGCAACGACTGTTTATGACCGCCCGTTGTCACCACTACTTCTACAACGAGGCACCACATACACATTCGGGACTCTGGAGTTTCCGTTTGAAGCTATCCGAAGGAGTGCCAAATCCCAAGGAATGAGTGTGAACGATGCTTTCATGGCTGCGGTGATGTCGGGAATGCAGGCCTACCACGTGAGACACGGAAGTAGTGCCGAGTCCCTGCGAGTCAATGTTCCCATTTCCCTCCGAGGCGATGCAGGAGACCGTTCAGCGAAGGCATCCAACGCGGTTGCCATTGCTAGGTTCCCCATGCCGGTCGCGGGACTCGGAGTTGGCGAACTCATGGAAAAGGCTCATGAGTTGGTGGCTCAATGGCGGGCCGAGCCAGCGATGAGACTTGCGGACCCACTTGCTGAAGTGAGTTGGTTCGTGCCAGTCCCAATGTTGGCGCATGCAGCGCGAGCATCAGACGTCACCACGAGCAATGTTCCCGGTCCTCCCATTCCCATTTATCTTGCTGGGGCTCGCATGATTGCTGCCTACCCACTTGTGGCCACAATCGGAGCGGCTGTCAATGTCACGATGGTGACCTACGATGGCCATGCTTTTATCGGCGTCAGCTCTGATGACCGAGCTATTAAGGATCATACGGAATTGATGCAGGATCTGCGCGCGGGATTCCATGCAGTGACAGTCCTTCCCGATACCCTCTAGTCAACTAGTCATTTAAGAGTCGAGGCGCGGAGCCTCGAGTGAATTCACAGGTGAATTCTTGGGTTCACTTCGATGAGGGAAGGTCGGTGTATATGCGTGTCATGGGCATTGATCCCGGTCTCACCCGTTGCGGCGTGGCTGTAATCGAGGGGCTCCCAGGTCGCAGTGTCCAGGCCTTATACGTCGGAGTAATCACCACAAGTGCTGAAGCTGATCTGTCCGCGCGGCTCACCACGTTATATACCGAACTTGAAAAGCTACTAGAGCGCTTCGAACCTGAATTTATTGCCATTGAGCGGGTATTCAGCCAACACAATGTCCGTTCCGCCATGGCCACCGCCCAAGCTGCTGGAGTCGGACTCTTATTGGCAGGCCAACGCAATATCAGCGTGGCTATGCACACACCCACCGAAGTAAAGGCTGCGGTTACCGGGAACGGGCGCTCCGATAAAGCACAGGTAACGGCCATGGTAACTCGAATCGCGCGACTTGATGCACCGCCTAAACCTGCAGATGCAGCTGACGCTTTAGCCATCGCTATCACCCAGGCATGGCGGGGGAGCGCACAACGAAGAATTTCTAAGGCATTGGAAGCCCAAGCATGATTTCATTTGTCCGAGGCCAGGTGTGGAAGGTTGGCCCCGATTATTTGGTAGTGGACACCGGAACCAGCGGCATGAAAGTGAGTTGTCCACCATTGACAGCAATTGGATCACGGGTTGGCGACCACGTCTTACTACACACTTCACTCGTAGTGCGTGAGGATTCCTGGACCCTGTACGGTTTTGAAACAGATGAAGAAGTCTTGCTTTTCGATATGGTTCAAACTGTTAGCGGAATTGGTCCTCGAATTGCCCTTGGTGTCGTGGCGACACTATCTCCGGCCGAATTGCGAACTGCAATAGCAACTGATGACACGGCTGCATTGAAGAAGATTTCGGGGATTGGTGCGAAAGGGGCGTCTCGAATGGTCCTCGAGCTTAAAGATAAAGTGGGCGCCCCAGAATCACCTGGGTCCATTCGTTCGCTACCCACTACTACTTCGTGGCGCTTGGCCATTGGCTCTGCTTTAGCGTCACTGGGCTGGAATACGCGTGAGGCAGACCTTGCCATGGATCGAGTCGCCGAATCGCATCCTGAAGAAGTGTCAATTTCAGATCCTGACATCAGCCTGCTGCTAAAGGCGGCCTTGCGCTCACTGGACCGATCATGAATGATCCAGTGTTTCTTGACCAGAATTTCCCGGATGACTCGGCTGTCGAAGGCGCCTTGCGCCCCAAAACTTTGGAGGAGTTCATTGGGCAAGATCGGGTAAAGGCGCAATTAGGCCTTGTCCTTGAGGCCGCAAATAGACGCCAAGGCGTTGCCGATCATGTGTTGCTCAGTGGACCACCAGGTTTGGGAAAAACAACATTAGCCACAATCATTGCGGCGGAACTGGGGGCTCCGGTGCGCATGACCTCTGGCCCAGCGCTGCAGCATGCCGGTGATGTCGCGGCCGTACTCTCTAGTTTGCAGCCTGGAGAAGTGCTCTTCCTTGATGAAATCCACCGCACCGCCCGGGCGGCCGAAGAAATGCTGTATCTGGCTATGGAAGATTTTCGGGTCGATGTCATTGTGGGCAAGGGACCTGGAGCCACCGCAATACCTCTAGATATTGAGCCTTTCACTTTGGTGGGTGCAACCACCAGGGCTGGGATGCTGCCTTCACCACTACGAGACCGATTTGGGTTCACCGCGCATCTCGATTTTTATGAAACCCTCGATCTTGAAGTAATCATTACCCGAAGTGCTCAACTATTGGGGGTTGCGCTCACACCCGAAGGTGCAACGGAACTCGCCGGCAGATGCCGAGGTACTCCCAGAATTGCCAATCGCCTACTGCGCCGCGTGCGCGATTGGGCACAGGTTCATGGCTCTGGAGTTGTTGATCAAACCTCAGCACAAGCGGCGCTCGAACTCTACGAAGTTGATCATCTAGGGCTTGATCGAATTGACCGGGCCGTCCTATTAGCAATTATTGAAAGATTCAATGGTGGCCCGGTGGGGCTATCCACGCTGGCAGTCGCCGTCGCTGAGGAACCCGAAACAATTGAGTCGGTATCAGAGCCATTCCTCGTGCGTTTGGGCCTGCTCACGCGAACCCCGCGAGGACGGGTCGCTACCCCTGCTGGCTGGCGACATGTGGGGCTGTCCATGCCCGCCTCGGCGGCCGGGTTTGTTCCAAACTCAGGACAGGACATGCTTGACCTCTAGCAAGCGGGTTATCGTTACGCTACGAACACGATCATTTGCCACTCTCACCAGCGAAGGAATCCCATGGATCTACTAGGTTTGGCCCCTCTGTTGCTTCTCGTGGTCGCTTTCTATTTCCTCCTCATTCGCCCACAAAAGAACCGGCAAAAGGCTCAGGCGGCGCTGGTCGCGAGTGTGACTGCGGGGACCGATGTTATGACTACGGCAGGCATTTTTGGTACCGTTCGAAGCGCATCAGCGGAGGAGCTCCTACTGGAAATCAGTCCAGGTACGGTGATCAGAATCCTGCCTGCCGCTATCTCCAAAGTTATTACGCCCCCAGCGGCACCTGAACTTGAGCTGCCTGAGTAGATTTCAGTGCCCGTTCAATAAATATTCGGCAAAAAACATAGGTTTCAAAAAATCGTCGCTATGTGTCAACAAGTGACATGTTGTTCAATTTCGGAGGAGTTTCGTGGCTACACCGGTCAAGACCAAACCTTGGCGCCTCTTATCGGCCCTTCTTGTTGTTGTGGTTGGGTTCGGCGTGTGGGCCCTATTCCCCGGGACCGATTCATCTGTTCGGCTCGGATTGGATCTTCAAGGGGGTACCCAGGTAATCCTCATCCCCACTCCCGTTGTTGAGGGAGCCGTCATTACCGATGAGCAACTCGCCCAAACTGTGGAGATTCTCCGAGCTCGAGTCGACAGTCTGGGCGTGGTGGAATCTGAAGTGACCACGGCAGGATCAGGCAATGATGCAGCCATTGTGGTTTCCGTGCCAGGTGAAAATCAAGAGCGACTGGTTGACCTTGTGCAGCAAACCGCCCTGCTCAATTTCCGTCCGGTGTGGAACTTGCTCTCTCCGAGCCCCGAAACGACATCGGAAGATACCCAAAGTTCGACCACTGCGGAAACTGGAATAGTTCAAGCCGACAGCAATAGCGCCGAATTTGAAGCCGGATTGGCCGCACTTGACTGTTTGAACCCCGCGAATTATTCAGGGGGCACACCTGATAATCCCGAATTGTGGCTGGGAACATGTGAACAAACTGGAGCCGTGAAATATTCTTTACAGCCCGCGTTCATTCAAGGAACAAATGTTCAAAATGCTTCAGCCGAACTACCGCAAGGTGGCGTGGGTTGGGTGGTAAATCTGGAATTTGATTCCGAGGGTGCTACTGCGTTGGCAAATGCCTCAACGGAATTGAGTGCGCTACCCGAGTGCGGGACGGGGCAAAGCCCCTGCAACGCATTCGCCATTGTTCTGGATGGAGTGGTGGTCTCCGCTCCCCGATTCAATGAGTCAATTCTTGGTGGACAAGCGTCCATTGAAGGGGACTTCACGGCTCAAGAAGCCCGTGACTTAGCGAATGTTCTGAAGTACGGCGCCCTTCCCGTGACTTTAGAGCCGGTGGATATTACGTCAATTTCACCCACGGTTGGTCGAGATCAGCTTGAGGCAGGGCTCATTGCCGGTGGCATTGGTCTGATTTTTGTCACGCTGTACCTACTCTTCTACTACCGAGTGCTGGGAATTGTTGCTGGGCTAAGTTTGTTGGTTGCTGGTGGCATGACCTACTTTGTCTTTGTTGTCTTAAGTAAAACAGTTGGCCTGACCCTGAGCCTGGCTGGAGTAGCCGGTGCAATCATCGCAATCGGAATTACCGCCGACTCATTTATTGTTTACTTTGAAAGAATCCGAGACGAAATCCGCGACGGAAAATCTTTGAGGCAGGCATGCGACTCCGGCTGGATCAGGGCTCGTCGAACACTGCTAGCCGCAGACTTCATCTCCCTTCTAATCGCCGCTGTTCTTTATCTATTGTCTGTTGGGAGCGTGCGGGGCTTTGCCTTTGTGCTAGGGCTCACCACCCTCATGGACATCATGATTGCCTTCTGGTTCACCCATCCGGTTGTTGTGCTCCTTGGCCGAACTAAATTCATGCAAAGAGGATCTCGGTGGACCGGACTTGATCCAGAGCGCCTAGGGGGCATCAGTGTTGCCGATGCCATGGCAGGGCAATCTAGGCGTAAACGGAGAGAGGTGCTCACATGAGCAAGATGGGGTCTATTGGGCAACGCTTGTACCGCGGAGACATCTCCTACAACTTTATTGCCAGGAAAAAGTTTTGGTACGCATTGAGTGCAATCCTGTTACTGATCAGCGTCGGTGGCCTTCTCTTTCGAGGGCTGAATTTTGGAATTGAATTCAAGGGTGGTGCCGACTTCTCGATCCCGAATGCAACCTGCTCAATTGAGCAGGCCCGGAACACTTCGGAGACTTTCACCGGTGGTCAAACTATTGTCACTGAAACGGGAGCCGGAACTATTCGAGTTCAGACCGAGACGCTCACGCCCGATCAGTCTGAGGAATTAGCGGTTGTCCTGTCCGAATCCTGTGGAACGAGTGCTGACCAGATAAAGTTCCAAGTTGTTGGACCCACCTGGGGCGCAGAAATTTCGAAAAAGGCTCTCCAAGGACTTGGGGTCTTCCTCATCTTGGTTACTTTGTTCATGACCATCTATTTTGAATGGCGCATGGCGGTCGCGGCCATCGTGGCCCTAGCTCACGACATGATTATCACCGTTGGAATTTATGCCCTGACTGGTCTGGAGGTTACTCCTGCAACAGTCATTGGCTTCTTGACCATTCTGGGCTATTCGCTCTATGACACGGTTGTAGTCTTTGACAAGGTGAAAGAGAACACTAGGGGTATTACCGGCCAATCAATCCTCACCTACGATGAAGCGGCGAATCTGGCCGTGAACCAAACGGTGGTCCGCTCCATCAATACATCGATTGTCGCGTTACTCCCTATTGTCGCCATCATAATTGTTGGTGCTTACATTCTGGGAGCCGGAACATTATTGGATCTGGCTGTGGCGCTGGGTATTGGCATGGTTGTAGGAACATTCTCGTCTATCTTCCTAGCGACCCCCGTTCTGGCTCAGCTGAAATCTGCCACCCCCGAAATGAAGTCTCTGGCAGCTCGAGTAAAAGCACGCCGAAGTCAGGTTGTGAAGAAGGCGGTTGAGGCAGGAACCCTTAATGTGGGATCGCCTGGGGCGGCAGGAATGGCAACGGGAACAACAGATCTGGATTCAATGGATGTTTTGATGGTGAGCGAGACGGCGGTAATTGAGCGCAATCAGCCGCGAAGGCAACCACGGTCAAAGCGTAAAAAAGGTTCATGAAAGTACAATGATCACAGGCGAATAACAGCATGCCGCTGCGTCTGCTTCGTAAAGGGGTCTAGTCGGGAGGTGGCCAAGTGTCTGAGGACCTTGTTGTGCCCGTTGAAGATCCCATCATTCCTTCTGATTCTGGACTGCGATCGCGCTTGGGCCGCTTCACCGCTCGGTCAGGTAATTCAGAGATCGAGCCCCTCTTAAGAACGTTGCGCAAATACCATCCAAAGTCGGATACCAAAGTTGTTGAGCGCGCCTATGAAACTGCCCGATACATGCACCGAGATCAAAAAAGGCGATCAGGGGAGTCCTACATCACTCATCCGGTTGCCGTTGCTGAAATTCTTGCCGAGTTGGGCATGACATCCTCCACGCTGGCGGCGGCCCTCCTGCACGACACCGTCGAGGATTGCGGGTATTCATTGGACGCCCTGCGTGAAGACTTTGGTGACGAAATTGCACTTTTAGTTGATGGTGTGACGAAACTGGATCAAGTTACCTACGGTGAAGCAACCGCTGCTGAAACGGTTCGCAAAATGGTCGTTGCCATGGCGCGGGATATTCGGGTACTTGTCATAAAACTAGCGGACCGCTTACACAATATGCGTACTCTGCGGTACTTGCCTGATGCCAAACAAGACAAGAAGGCCCGAGAAACACTTGAGATATATGCTCCCTTGGCGCATCGGCTTGGTATAAATGCAATCAAGTGGGAGCTTGAAGACTTGGCATTTGGCACCTTGCATCCGAAAATGTTTGAAGAGATTGATCGACTGGTTGAACAGCGCGCGCCGTCCCGGGAGCGAAATCTGAATGTAATTGTTGACCAACTCAATGAAGATCTTCGTAAGAGTAAAATCAAGGCGCAAGTGACCGGACGTCCCAAGCATTATTACTCGATCTACCAGAAAATGATTGTCCGAGGCCGGGACTTCACGGAGATTTATGATCTCATTGGCGTCCGAATACTCGTCGAAGATATTCGAGATTGCTATGCAGCACTGGGAACAATTCATGCCAAGTGGAGTCCGTTGCCAGGCCGATTCAAGGACTTCATAGCAATGCCTAAATTCAACATGTACCAGTCATTGCACACAACTGTGATCGGACCCGATGGCAAACCAGTAGAGGTTCAAATTCGAACCCACGAGATGCACCGAGCATCCGAATATGGAGTTGCAGCCCACTGGCGATACAAGCAGGGTGCAGATATCAAGAAAGATGACTTTGCGTGGTTACGGCAATTGATGGACTGGCAGCGAGAGACCACCGATCCAAGCGAATTTCTTGACTCATTGCGTTATGACTTGGGCAGCTCCGAGGTATACATTTTTACGCCTAAAGGTGATGTTTTTTCCTTGCCTACCGGTTCGACACCTGTCGACTTTGCATACTCCGTTCACACCGAGGTTGGTCACCGCTGTGTTGGAGCACGGGTTAATGGCAAATTGGTTCCGCTTGAGTCCTCATTATCTAATGGCGATGTTGTCGAGATTTTCACCTCAAAGTCGGAGGGAGCAGGTCCCAGCCGGGACTGGCTCAATTTCGTATCCTCTGCGCGAGCGAAAAGCAAAATCAAGGCATGGTTCACCAAAGAGCGTCGCGAGGAGGCAATCGATAGCGGTAAAGACCAAATCGTGAGGGCCGTGCGCAAACAAGGATTGCCACTTCAGCGCATGATGACAAATCAGGCACTTTTGGCCATCGCAGCAGATCTCCATCAAGTAGATGTATCAGCACTCTATGCATCTGTGGGTGAAGGAAGAATTTCGGCCCAATCCATAGTCAGCCGCCTCATTGATGCCTCCGGGGGAGTTGACGGAGCCGCGGACGACACCGCGGAGACAACATTGCCGAGTTTCGGAACGCACACCCGATCTCGGACGCACGACGTTGGTGTCGTGGTCAAGGGCGCCGCGGATGTTTGGGTAAAACTCGCCCGCTGCTGCACACCCGTGCCGGGAGATTCGATATTTGGATTCGTCACACGGGGCTCGGGAGTGTCAGTCCATCGAAGTGACTGTGTCAATGTGGAGTCGTTGACGAGTCAAGCCGAGAGACTCGTTGAAGTGGAGTGGGCACCCACTCCACGTAGTGTTTTTCTAGTGAACATTGCTGTTGAGGCTCTTGATCGTGCGCGGCTTCTGGCAGATGTCACCAAGGCACTATCAGACACTCATGTAAACATCCTCAATGCATCGGTGGCGACCACCCGAGATCGTATTGCTACGTCACGATTTACTTTCGAGATGGCCGATCCGAAACATTTAGGGTCGGTACTCAAAGCTGTGCGGAGTGTCGAAGGTGTATTTGATGCCTACCGAGTGTGACTCTCAAATACTTTCGCTGCGCGGTATCACTACTTTCGCTGCGCGGTAGCAGCATTTTCAACTGCTCCCAATAACGCTTTCAGATTATCAATGGAAGCTTGGATGTCTTGAACCTTCTTAGAATTTCCATCCGCTTGAGCTTTTGACAACTCGTGTTCGTATCGGGTTAGTCCCTCCGTGAAAGCATTGGCTGTATCAGCAGCTCGCGCCATGACTTCTGGATTGACGGCAGTCCATTGGGTCTCGTCCTCTTTGCGAATTGCGTCCTCAACCTTTTTCAGTCTTCCATCGAGGCGAGTACGGTCCGCCTTGGGAAGTTCACCTAATTTATCCCAAGCAACCTGAATTTCACGAAGGGATTTCTTCAGTGTTTTCAGGTCCTTTCCGTCAATCGGGAGTAAAGATTCAGCCTTGAGAACGAGCGCTTCTTTCGCTGGAAGGTTCTCTTGAAGTTTCGCATCCTCTTGGGCTTCAGTCTCTTTTAGCTTGATAAAGAAATCGTCTTGGGCGGCCTTGAATCGTTTCCATAATTTATCTTCATCAGCCCGAGAGCCGCGAGGCGCACTTTTCCACTCGGACATCAAATCTTTGAATTTCTTGATACCAGCCTTTGGATCCGTGATAGACGAAGCCGCCTGTGCGGAAGCAATGAGTTCACGCTTTCGCGCAAGGGCCGCTTTGCGAACGTCATCAAGTTCGTGAAAATGAATACGGCGTCGTTTGTCGAATGTTGTCCTTGAGGCGCTGAGCCGCTTCCACATTTCCTGTTCGGCAGCACGATCACCTCGAGGAAGAGATTTCCATTCCTCGACAATGGCCGCAAATCTCTCTGTGGTTGCCTTCCACGACTGAGAGTTTGAGAGAGACTCGGCTTCTTCGACGAGCATCTCCCGACGCTTCCGTGACTCCTCTCGCTGGGCCTGCTTACGCGCTTTTTCGGCCTCGCGTTGACCTGCAATGAGGAGCTCCACAGCCGTGCAACGGCCTTCAAGAGCGGCAATATCCCCAACCAATGATCGAGCAGCGAGAGCTTCGCGAACTTTCTTCAGCGCAGTATGTGCGGACTCAGCCGCAACTTTCGAATCACTCAGTCGCGATTCCAAAATATCCAGTTCCACAACCAGGTCGTCATATTTTCTGGCATAAAAAGTCAGTCCCTCGATCGCGGACCCCACGGTGTACTGACCCACCACCACTTCGCCCTCAGGAGCCTTGAGATACACAGTGCCGTCTTCGGCTACCCGACCCCACTGAGAAGCCTCAGAAATCGCCGGACGAATAACGGGTCTTAAGGATGCCGGCGTTGGATGCGCGGTCGAAGGCTGGGCGGTCGAAGGCTGGCCGCTCGAAAGCTGGGCGGTCGAAGGGTCTGTACTCATGAATGTAACCTCTCAATAGGTTGGGTAGCCAAACTTTTTGGATACCACCGTGAATCCTGTGTTTCTTGTGTCCGTGCCTGTGTCTGTGGCTGCAGGGCGGTCTGTGGGGGTGCGAGCCACAGCGATTGAATCTACTGGTTCCGCATCCCCTTACCGCACTGTGTCCTATCGGCACCAGAAAGTGAAGGGAACTTGGTAAATGTTAAGAAACCGTTGCCGAATTGATAAAAACAGGTTGGGCCGGCTTACCGTCGGTAAGGCCTCCTTCGACACCCACGGATGCAATTTGCCGGACAATATCCAAGCCGTCAGTTATCTGGCCCCAGATCGTGTACCCCGAGGGAAGAGTGGTGTCTTGATACACAATAAAGAACTGAGAACCTGAAGTACCTGGCCCAGCATTGGCCATTGCGACAGTCCCGGCGGGGTAATTCGCTGCTGTTTCGGAGGGAAGGTTTTCGTCAGGGACCACATATCCAGGACCGCCGGTTCCGTCGCCTGCCGGATCCCCGCATTGAAGTACATAAATTCCATCGGTGGTCAACCGGTGACAACTTGTGTTGTCATAAAAGCCACTCTCTGCGAGAAATACCTCTGATTCGATAGTTTGAGGTGCTGCCGGGTCAAGTTCAATAACAATGTCACCGCAATTTGTAGCTAGTGAAATTTTGGTCGCATCTATTGATCCTTGCTCAGGTCCATCGGGAAACGAAATATCGTTGGAGCGGGCCTGCCCTGGAAGATCGCAAATGTCCAGATTTGGGTCCCCATCCGCGGGGTCAGCATTAGCCTCCGCAGAATCAACATCAGACTCAATCAGGTCGGAAAGTTCGGGAGGGAGAGTCTCACTCGCGATGAGGGAATCATCGGTGTTATTCACATTAAAGATTGCCCAGCCAACGCCGGCCGCAACGATCCCAGCGACAACGATGCCGGCCGCAATCCGTTGGCTCCTCCGTGCCTTGACGGCTTTTTCGGCACGTCTTGCCTGCTGACGCTCGAATTTCGCTCGGGCTAATTCACGTTCGCGCTTCTGTGATGGCATGTGGTGGCTCCAGTGGCAGTTACAAATCTGGGTGGCTTACTTGACGTGCCGAAGTCTAAACGCTCGGTATCGATAGGCTTACACCCTTATGTTGATTGAGGGTTTTCCGGCGGGATCGTGGAGCACAAATTGCTATATTGTGGCCACCGGTCCCGGCGAGCCAGCAGTAATTATTGATCCAGGACAGGATTCAATAGATGGGATTCGGGAGATCATTTCTCGGAATCGGCTGCACCCGGCAGCCGTGATCCTGACCCATGGGCACATTGATCACGTCTGGTCTGTTGCTCCGCTGGGGAAAGAATTTGACGTTCCAGCGCTCATTCACCACAAAGATCGCTACCGATTGGCAGATCCCGCTGGCAGCAGTTTTGCTGCTGCCAGGGAGCAATTGCTGGCCATGACAAAAGGCGAGTTGGAATTAACCGAACCGGAAAAAATAGAAGTATTGGAATCAAATACCACCTTGGCGATTGCCGG
>CAITYI010000338.1 GCA_903896585.1 uncultured bacterium | reverse complement strand
CGATTGCCGGGGTGAAGGTAAATTGGGATCTGGTGGATCCGACGTTGACGTGGAGTGGGATCAGTGGCGCTTTGACGTGGAATGACGGCAACAATGTACCTACCTAGGGAAGGCAAATAATGGCGACTACAGCGGGCGGAACCCCCTATGTTGTGGGGAGTGATCCGATCACGTCGTATCCCACGACTTCTTTGGCTCTGGCGAATCGGGTTGATGCGTTGGAGACTTCACTGGCTGGCCTTGTGGTCAGTCCCCTCATGTTGATTGGAGCGTAATGGCTATCACCTATAAGCGGTTGGGGGCGATCCTGTCTAGTGGGGTGATCGGTACTCCTGACACGACGTACACGACGACGACGGGTGTGATCGTTTCCACGATTGCGATCTGTAATCAGGCGTCTTCGGCGGCGACGTACCGGATCAATGTGAGTACGACGACTTCGTTTGCCGCAAATGGCTACCTTGCGTATAACGCTACGGTGGCAGCGAATGAGACGGTGTTCCTGACGTGCGGGTTCACGATGGATTCGGTGAATAAGTACCTGTTGACTTCGGCTTCTGCTGCGACGGTCAATTTTCAGGTCTTCGGGTCGGAGGTGTCCTGATGGCTGTTTCGTCCACGTTGCTGAATGCGTCAGGTATCCGTATCGGGTCTGGTCTTGGGGCTGCGGTGTACTCGTCTTCGACGGGTGCGCCGACTGTGACGACGAGCGGTTCCCCGTCTGCGGGGAAGGCGTGTTATGCGTTCAATGGGGCTGGGTCGATCACGTTCTCCACGGGTGGGCTGATCGAGGTATACATGATCGGCGGGGGCGGCTCGGGTGGCGGGGGATTGGGCGGCGGCGGCGGCGCTGGTGGGGTGTACTACAAGTCAAAGGTCTACGTTGAAGCCGATACCTCTTACACCGTTGTGCCCGGTGCCGGTGGAACATCGGTGTCCGAGGCTAGGGCTAGAGGTGGTCAGGCTTCAGGTATTTTTGCTGGCACTCAGCCTATTGCCTTTATTGGCGGCGGTGGTGGCGGTGGGTATCAGAACGCCATTGGGCAATCGGGTGTTTGTTCTGGCGGCGGTGGCGGCAGTAGCGCCGGTCAGGCTGGGGAAGAGGTACAGCCTGCCTCAGTTATCGCTGGCCTAGATTCGGGTTTTGCTGGAGGTAAGGCCGCCAGCACCCCAAATTATAACGGCGGTGGCGGCGGTGGCATCGGAGGAGTCGGTGGTAACAGTACGACTACGGTCAGCGGGGCTGGGGGTATCGGGCTGGCTTCATCAATAACGGGGACATCAGTCTCTCGTGGCGGCGGCGGTGGTGGCGGTGGGCAGTATTCCCCCGGTGGGCTTGCTTCATTTGGTGGAGGGGCCGGTAGTGCCTCCGGGACACCTACAGCGGGAACTGCCAACACTGGTGGCGGCGGCGGTGGCGCCCAGACGGGTGTTACTGGTGCCGCTGGCGGTTCAGGCGTCGTAATCATTCTGGTCGGATAGGAGAGTCATGGCTCACTTCGCGCAAGTAAAAGACGGCATCGTCGTATCGGTTGTTCCGGTGAGGAATTGCGCTATCGGCGGGTGCATCAATCCCGAAGATGACGTGGACTATCAAGCAGACCAGCACATCGGTCATGGTGACCTTGAATACCCCGATACGGAACCGCTTGGGCAGGCGTTCCTAGCGTCCATCGGTCTGGGGAACGGGTGGCTTCAAGCGTCGTACAACAACAATTTCAGGGCCGCATATCCGGGGCCGGGTTGGTTGTATGACGCTGACGCTGACGAGTTCGTGGCCCCTGCTATTGCGCCGCCTGTCGAATAGGCAACGATGACCAACTACCTTTACTCAGATTTGATGGCCGATTTCGATTCATACGGCCAGATGCGTCAAGCGTTCGCGTTTGATGACGTTTTTGAGGAGGTGCCGTTGGGTGTGTTTGTGATGACGGAGGTCAACGTCAAGGAGGGTCTTGACGGGGCGTCAATGGAGATCATCGGAGTTGACCGGTCGATGCGGATTGCCCGATCGTTGTGGGTGGATCCTGTTGGGATCGTCGCGGGCACGACACTGTCGGATGCAGTCGGTGCGGTCCTGTCGAATCGTTGGCCGGATGTGGAATTGGATCTCCAGTCCACGGCTTCTACCGTCCCGGCTCTGACGTTGGGGGTACAGGGTGGATCAAGCAGTAACCCGTGGGTTGATGTGCAGAAGATCGCTGAGGCTGGCGGTCTGGAAGTGTACTTCGACAATGGCGGTGTCGCGGTGCTGGCTGCGGTCAATGACCCTTCAAGCCAGACGCCCCTTGAGACGTATGTGGAGGGGGAGGATGCGATGGTGCTGGACGTGTCTCGCCGCCTGTCCACTGATCAGACGCATAACGGGGTGGTGGTCACTGGTGAGGGAACGAACGTCGTCCCTCCGGTGAGGGCCGTCCTGTTTGATGAGGATCCCGCGTCACCGACGTACCGGTATGGGGCGTTCGGTGAGCGGCCCGTGTTCGTTTCGAGTCCGCTGGTGCTGACGACGGCTGACGCTATCGCGGTCGCGGGTGCTGAGTTGTCGAAGATGAAGGGCGCTGAGGAGAACGTCGAGTGGACGCAGATTTGCGATCCGTCTCTGGATGCGGGTGATGTGATCAAGATCCGTAATGAGGGCACCCGGCTGGCGAAGGTGCTGGTGCTGGACAAGGTGACCATCCCGTTGTCGCCGGGTGGGTCGATGAAGGCGACGGCCCGGACTGTCCGCGTGCTTGTGGATGGTGAGTGATGCTTGACTTGCAGCGGGTTGTCCGTGATTTCT
>CAITYI010000337.1 GCA_903896585.1 uncultured bacterium | reverse complement strand
CGCGGATCGACCTTGACTGGAATTGCTGTTGATTCATGGGGGGTGGATTACGGGCTCGTGGACAACACCAACGCACTTCTCGCTCCGGTTCGACACTATCGAGGCGCAGATGACTCCATGCCGGCCAGAGCAGGTGGGGCGGTGCCAGCAGCCGAGGCATATCGAATCACCGGAATTTCAGCACTGGCAATCAATACCTGTTTTCAACTCATGCGGGATACGCAACTTGGTCTCCTTAACGAGGGAGTCACCGCCCTGCTGACCCCCGATTTGTGGACCGCCTGGCTCACGGGAGTTCAAGGCGCCGAACGCACAATTGCCTCAACAACCGGCCTATTAGATTGGAAAACCCACGATTGGGCCTGGGACCTCATGAAGCGCTGGGACATACCGGTCACCGTGATGCCAACCATCGTTGAGACCGGCTCTTTAGCCGGATACACCACCGATCAGGTGACATTGAGAATCGGCGCAACAGAGCCCATTGCGGTGTATCGAGCACCGGCACACGACACGGCAAGTGCGTTCGCCGCCGTCACAGATTCGACATCGCCGGCAGCAATCATTTCCTGTGGCACTTGGGCGTTGGTCGGCTGCGTAAATGCCGCGCCCGTGCTCACAGTAGAGGCTGAAGACATGGGCTTCACCAATGAGACTGCGGCGGACGGATCCGCTTTGCTGGTGCGCAATCTCAGCGGCACCTGGCTATTGGAGGAGTGCTTGCGCACCTGGGTTCCGGAAAGTGGAGAACTCAAATCACACCATGCAGATTTACGCAGAGATCTGTGCGCAGCATCTGATGCCGAGGCACAGCAGATCGTGGGACCAATTAATTGCGGTGATTCAGAACTCATTGGTGTTGGCGACATGCCTTCACGAATACTTGCTCTCTACCACCGAACTCACGGGCAATCGGACTCAATCCAATTAACCCGCCCGCAAATTGTCAGGCTCATCCTGGTGAGCCTCGCGGACTCTTTTGCCGAAACGGTATCCCAAACAGAGCAGATCACGGGTCGGAAGTTCACGGAGATCATCATGATCGGTGGTGGATCTCGCATTGAACAACTTGTGAAACTCACGGAGCAGGCCATTGGCATGCCGATCACGGTCAGTCATCAGGAAGCAACCAGCATTGGCAATATTTGCACCCAAGCGGTCAGCTCAGGCCTATTCGACAACATGAAACAAGCGCGGGAAGCGACCAACACTCTCCAGAATAGGAATTAGGAACCGACATGACGCAACGAGATGACCTGTTAACCCTATGTCGCACCTTGGGGGAGCCGAGTCGGGATCTGGTGTTAAGTGCTGAAGGAAATGTCTCCATGCGGATGGGCGAGCAGTCCATGACGATCAAAGCGAGTGGTTCCACATTGGAAACACTGCGTGATGAAGAACTGGTCGATGTCCATATTCCCACAATCCTGACATTGCTTGAAGGCATGCCAACAGATGAAGTCACAAAGTCCACGTATCGCGAGGCACTTATTTCACCAACCGACAAGATGCCGTCAGTGGAAGCAATCCTGCATGCCGTTCTTTATGACATCACTTCGACCCAAGTCATTGCGCACACCCACCCAGTGGTCGTCAACATGCTCACATGTTCTGTCAGTCCTCACCTCCTGGTGCAGGGTGCGCTTTTCCCGGACGCAATCGTGATGTTGGGACGTCGGCAATTACTCATTCCGTACACGGATCCGGGTGTACCACTAGCCAAAGCAGTGAGAGATGGGGTGCGCACCTTTATGCACGAGGAGGGATTCGCTCCCAAAGTTATTTACCTGGCAAACCACGGGCTATTCGTTTTG
>CAITYI010000336.1 GCA_903896585.1 uncultured bacterium | reverse complement strand
GTCACCATCACGAGGTGGCAGGTTGGGAAGCCGTTACCCACTGACGATTTATCGGGTGTCATTTTTGCCTATCCCGGCTCGACCGGAGAAGTGCGTGACATCCGCCCAGCAATTGCTGAAGCCAAAAACAGAGGCGCACTAGCAATTGTCACAACCGACCTGCTCGCACTCACCATTCTTCAACCCCCAGGAGAAATGGGCGCCGACTGTGTTGTCGGATCCGCTCAAAGGTTTGGGGTGCCATTTGGGTTCGGCGGACCGCATGCGGGGTTCATGTCGGTGCGTGCGGGATTGGAGCGGAGTTTGCCGGGTCGACTTGTTGGGGTCAGCCTCGATGCCGATGAGCGGCCGGCGTATCGGTTAGCCCTACAAACTCGAGAACAGCACATTCGTCGCGAGAAAGCCACCAGCAATATTTGTACTGCTCAAGTTTTACTCGCCGTGATCTCCGGAATGTATGCCGCCTATCACGGTCCAGATGGGCTGCGAAACATTGCTGAAGCCGTACATGCAAAGGCCCAATTTATCTCAAATAACCTTAAGGCCCATGGCTTTTCGCTACTGACAAAGTCCTATTTCGACACCGTGACCATTGTCGATGTCGATTCACCTGACTTGGCTGCGCGCGCCTTGTCAATTGGAATAAATGTGCGTTCTGACAACTCCCGTGCGGTGTCAATTTCTGTCGATGAAACAACTACCTTCGATGACATTGCCCTGCTCCTTAGATCCTGGGGCATTGACTCTCCGGTGGAATCTTTAGAGGGATCGGAATTCGCATTCCCCAGTGACCTGCGCCGCACGAGTTCCTATCTCACGCATCCGGTATTCAATAAGCACCATAGTGAAACTTCACTTCTGCGCTACATGCGCAATTTGGCCGATAAAGATATTGCCCTTGATCGCTCCATGATTCCACTTGGAAGTTGCACCATGAAGTTGAATGCAACAACTGAAATGGAACCAATCACGTGGAATGAATTTGCCAATATTCACCCATTCGCCCCGATTGATCAAGCTGCCGGTTACCTCGAAATGATTCGGGAATTGGAGGCCGATTTAGTCGCTATTACTGGCTACGACGCCATCTCATTACAGCCCAATGCTGGTTCACAGGGTGAGTTTGCTGGACTCCTTGCAATCAAGGCTTATCACGATGCGCGTGGCGAATCGGACCGAGACATCTGCTTGATTCCAAGCAGTGCCCACGGGACTAATGCAGCAAGTGCAGTTATGGCAGGTATGCGTGTCGTGGTCGTTTCTTGTGACGTTGAAGGCAATGTTGACCTTGCGGATCTTCGCGAGAAGATCACACAACATGGTGACCACCTGGCAGCTTTAATGATCACCTACCCCTCAACACACGGGGTTTTCGAATCAGCGGTCACTGAAATTTGCGGACTGGTACACGATGCAGGTGGCCAAGTGTATGTAGATGGTGCGAACCTGAACGCCCTTGTGGGTTTGGCCCAGCCGGGGAAATTCGGTGCGGACGTGTCTCATCTGAATCTGCACAAAACTTTCTGCATACCGCACGGTGGGGGAGGGCCCGGTGTCGGTCCGGTTGGTGTCAAATCACACCTCGCTCCGTATTTACCTTCACACCCTTTGCGCCCAGAATGTGGGCCAGTTGGTTTAGGTTTCGCTGACGGTGGCATCGGTCCGGTGAGTGGCGCGCCCTGGGGGAGCGCTGGAATTCTTCCTATTCCGTGGAGTTACATCCGGATGATGGGGGCGGAGGGACTTCTCTATGCCACCAAAATTGCGATACTTTCGGCGAATTACATTGCAAGTCGGCTAGCCAACCATTTCCCGGTTCTCTACTCGGGAAATCAAGGACTTGTCGCCCACGAGTGCATCATTGATATTCGACCGATTACCGCTGAGAGCGGAATCACGGTAGAAGATATTGCGAAACGATTGATTGACTATGGATTTCATGCACCGACCATGAGTTTCCCCGTGACGGGAACTCTCATGATTGAACCGACTGAGAGCGAAAGTCTTTATGAGCTTGATCGGTTCTGTGCAGCCATGATTTCTATCAAGAGTGAGATAGATCGG
>CAITYI010000335.1 GCA_903896585.1 uncultured bacterium | reverse complement strand
CATGTCTGATGAACAAGAGAGCATGACCATCATTGCTTTTAGCGGAGATCTCGACAAATTGTGGCCTACCATGATTCTCAGTTCAACCGCCGCCGCTACTGGAATGAACGTGACCGTGTTCTTCACCTTTTGGGGACTTTTCCCCCTCGTTAAAGAAGATGTTCGGATCACGGGCAAAGACGCCATGACAAAAATGCTGGCGGGCATGAATTCGCCTGGATTCCAGGGAGCCAAACTTTCTAAAATGAACATGGGCGGCATGGGGAAATGGATGATGCGCAAGGTTGCCAAGAAAGGCAATCTGATGCCCCCTGAAGATCTGTTTGAGATTTGCCTTGAAATGGGCGTCAATATTTGGCCATGTCAAATGACCATGGATTTACTCGGAATTAAGCCCGAGCAAATGCGGCCGAACCTCGGAGAGCCTGTTGGTGCTGCAACAGCATTACAGGTCATGTCAAAATCAAATATCAGTTTATTCATCTAAAAATTGTTTAACCGACAGTGTTTAACCCATAATGAAGGAGTCATAATGGAATTCGATCGCGCAGTAGATGCAAAAGGCCAGAGCTGTCCCATGCCGGTACTCATGACAGCTAAGGCTGCCAAAGAAATGGAGTCAGGGGAAATCATGTTTCTTGAGGCCACCGATGGCGGTGCCCGCTCCGATATCCCAGCCTGGGTTTCCCAAACCGGCAATGAATTGGTGGAGGCATCTGAAGAAGGCGGCGTCCTGAAGTTCTACATCAGAAAGAAGTGACACCTTGCGCTACGGCTTTGCAATAGACCAACGCACGTGTATCGGGTGCCATGCATGCACGGTTGCCTGTAAAACAGAACACGATATTCCCATTGGGAAGTTTCGAACCTGGGTCAAATACGTGGATAAGGGTGAGTACCCGTCAACAACACGTGAAATGGGTGTCATGCGGTGCAATCACTGCACCAATGCACCATGTGTGACCGCGTGCCCAACAACAGCACTGTTTATACGCGACGACGGCATCGTTGACTTTGATAACGAGAACTGCATTGGTTGCAAAATGTGCATGCAGGCATGTCCCTATGACGCGATTTACATTGACGACAACACGAATACTGCAGCAAAGTGCAACTTCTGCGCGCACCGCATTGACCAAGGCCTAGAGCCGGCGTGCGTGCAGGTGTGCCCAACGGAATCTATTTGGATGGGCGACATCGATGATCCCACTAGCGGAATCAGTAAGTTTTTGAGTATTGAACCCATCAATGTTCGCACTCCCGAGCAAGGAACGCGTCCCAATGTGTACTACGTCGGAGCTGATCAAGCGGTGCTCGATCCACTTGCTGCGCCGGTCGATGGCACCTATCTGTGGGCCGATGCCGACCCGTTGCGTTTGGAAACGGCAGCTGAACTCCCTGGAGACCCACTGACAAACGCTCGAACCACATATAACACCGCCCACCCCCGGCCTTGGGGATGGAAAGTGTGGACCTATCTGTGGACCAAATCAATTTCAGCGGGTGCGCTGCTTGTGGGAGCGCTCATTGTTCTATTCACCACCGATCGCACTGAACTCATCACCACGGTGGCACCATTCACCTCGGCTGCCTTCCTTGCTATCACCGCTGCACTTTTGATCTGGGATCTCAAGCGACCCGGAAGATTCCTGTTCCTCCTTGATCCACGCAAAATAAATCGCAGATCGTGGCTCGCCATTGGTGGCATCTTCCTGGGAATTGGTGCGGCAATTTCGGGTCTGTGGTTCTTGGCGGGGGCAGCCACCTGGCTTGACCTGGGGGACTTCATTGGGTTCATTGACATTGTGGCGTGGCCGGCAGTACCGGCGGCCATCATGGTGGCGGGTTACACCGCGTTCCTATTTGGTCAGGCCGAAGGTCGCGACCTCTGGCAATCACCGGTTCTTTTCTGGCACCTGCAGGCGCAAGCTGTCATGGTGGGATCGGGTGCGTTATTGATTCTGGCCGCTGTATTTGTGCCAGAGCAATCCACGGTCACTTGGCTCACCTGGGCGCTCGTGATCGGAATCGCAGCTCATTTGTTGATCACCCTCGTGGAGTTCGGCGGTAAGCACCCCACTCGCAATGCCCAGATCGCAGCACACTCGATTACCCACGGTCGCTATTCACGTGAGTTTTATGTTGGGGGAGTGCTTCTCGCGCTGATTGCCGCTGCACTTGCGCTGGTCGGACTTGCAACAGGTGCTGCCGCGTGGGCGATTATTGCCGGACTGCTGGTGCAGGTCAGCTTGGTCTATCACGAAAAGGTATTCGTCAAAGCGGCTCAAGACCCACCGCTCTCCTGATTTCGGTCAGCCCCAAATTTCGTGCAACCCTAAATTTCGCGCAAATGCAAAGGAATGAGTAGACATGAAGCCCCATGACACCCCCGCACCACACGGACCAGCCGCCTCACCGGTTGGTCTGGATAATCCAGAACACTTCGGATTGCGAGTTCGAGAGACCGTGTCGAACTACCCGCCTGTCTCGGAGTGGGACGACGTTGTCATGTACAGCGCGAAAGAACATCCTCGTAAAGTTGGTCGCCACTACATGCTGGTACCGACCATTTGCTTCAACTGTGAGTCGGGCTGCGGGCTGCTTGCATACGTTGACAAAGAAACAATGGAAGTCACCAAGATTGAGGGCAATCCGGCTCATCCTGGCTCTCGCGGCCGAAATTGTGCCAAAGGCCCGGCAACCATCAACCAGACTTCAGACCCCGAGCGGATTTTGTATCCGCTCAAAAGAGTCGGTCCACGAGGTAGCGCGAAGTTCGAACGCATGTCATGGGATGAAGCCCTGGACTCAATCGCTGGCCGAATCCGCAACGCAATATTGGAGGATCGCCGCAATGAAGTCATGTACCACGTGGGCCGTCACGGCGAAGACGGTTTCATTGAGCGTGTCCTACTTACCTGGGGAATAGACGGTCACAACACGCACACAAATATTTGTTCGGCCGGGGCCCGGTTTGGGTATTCCATGTGGGGTGGCTACGACCGTCCCTCACCCGACCATGTCAATGCCAATGTAATTCTGTTGCTCTCCAGTCACTTGGAAGCTGGTCATTCGTTCAATCCACATGCCCAACGCATTATGGATGCCAAAGTTCGGGGTGGCGCAACACTCGTTGTGGTGGATCCAAGGCTTTCCAATACTGCATCGCATGCCGACGAATGGGTTTCCCCTTGGCCGGGCAGCGAAGCCGCACTTCTTCTCGCCATTGCCGCATATATTCTCCGGACCGATCAAGTCGCATGGGATTTCATCAAGCGTTGGGTGAATTGGAAGGTCTACATGGCCAATATTCATCCGGAGTTGCCTTCCGATGATTTCGAGGTTTTCAAAACAACACTCACCGCGGATTACCAAAAGTACACATTTGATTTTGCGGCTGAGGAATGTCGGATCCCGGCCAAGCAGGTTGAAAAGGTTGCCAAGATCGTGGCGGGGGCGCAAGGCAAGCTCGCGGCTCACACGTGGCGGGCGGCCAGTGCCGGAAACTTGGGTGGCTGGGCTGTTGCCCGAGCACTGTTCTTCTTGACCGTTCTCACCGGCAGCCTCGGCGAAAAAGGCGGCACGAGTCCCAATGGTTGGAACAAGTTCAGTCCCCACGGCCCGAATATGCCTGGCGGCTTTGACTCCTGGAATGAAATGATCTGGCCAAAGGAGTTTCCACTCTCCACAAACGAAATGTCGATACTTCTGCCCCATTTCCTTAAAGATGGACGCGGCAAGGTGGACACATATTTCTCTCGGGTCTACAACCCAATCTGGACCAATCCAGATGGATTTAGTTGGATTGAAGCCCTCTCCGATGAAGATCTCGTGGGGCTGCACGTCGCCATGACACCCACGTGGAGTGAAACGGCAATTTTTGCCGACATGATTCTCCCGTTCGGTCACAGTACTGAGCGCCATGACACTCAGTCCTATGAACAGTACGCGGGCAAGTGGCTGGGATTCCGTCAACCTGTTATGCGAGTTGCTCGTGAGCGCATGGGAGAAAAAATCACGGATACCCGCGAAACCAATCCCGGTGAAGTGTGGGATGAATCGGAATTTTGGCTTGAACTGTCATGGCGGATTGATCCAGATGGTGAACTAGGCATTCGCAAGTTCTATGAGTCACTTAAAGAACCCGGCACCAAAATGGGAGTCGAAGAATATTACGAGTACATGTTCGACAACAGCGTGCCAGGGCTGCCAGATAAAGCAGCCAAGCTTGGGCTCACCCCCATGCAATACATGCGCAAATTCGGTGCGGTGGAGGTGGCATCGGATATCTATCGTCAAGATGAACGGCCATTAACTCCCGCCGAGCGCGAAGGTGCGGTACCGGACGAAAACGGCGTATTGCGCAAGCCCATCACCATGGAAACTCAAAAGCCCCTGGTAGGCGAGCCCGGCGCGGTGGGTGTGGTTCTTGACGATGGCTCCGAAGTTGCCGGCTGGCTCACCCCTTCACGCAAACTCGAGTTGTATTCACCCTCCATGGCGGACTTTGGTTGGGGGGAATACGCGACTCCGTGCTACATCGAGTCACATGTATCGCACCGCGCCATTGACATGTCTCAAAATGAAATGGTTCTCGTTCCCACATTCCGACTACCCACCATGATCCACACTCGGTCGGGTAATGCCAAGTACCTCAACGAGATCACCAATAAGCATCCCATGTGGATCAACAGCAAGGATGCGGATCGTCTTGGACTGCAAACGGGAGACATGGTTCGAGTTTCCACCGAAATTGGATACTTCGTTGTGCGCGTCTGGGCGACTGAAGCGATCCGGCCTGGAGTCAGTGCACTATCGCATCACATGGGTCGCTGGCGGACATCTGACGATGCCGGAAGTCGTTGGGTAACCGGCAAGGTCGATGTCGGTCGAATGGAAGATGGGCGCTGGCGCTTGCGGTACAAGGAAGGGGT
>CAITYI010000334.1 GCA_903896585.1 uncultured bacterium | reverse complement strand
AGGCCCACACCGCACCGACCGAAAGCGAATATGGGTCGGATGAAGGGTAGCTAACTCCCTGAATTGAATTTTTGAGATAATCGTTACCCGAAGCGGAAACCACGACGACGCCTGCATTTGCGAGGGCCTTGAATTGAGTACTTGCGAAACCTGCGGTGGGAGTCTTGTCAAAGGTTCCAAATCCTAATGACAAATTAACTGCAACTACGTTATAGCGTGCAGCGTTTGTCACAACCCAATTTACTGCCTCAATCAAGTCGGCTGCATTACCGCTACCAGTATCTCCCAGCACGCGAAGCGCAATGATGTTCACCCCAGGAGCAATACCTGGAAAGTTGGTATCAGACGAACCAACGATCCCGGATACGTGTGTTCCATGCCCTGCTACATCACTCGCGTTGGCATCATTCGCGCCTACAAAATCGTAGTTAAAAACAATCCGATCAGCTATCCCGTTTCCATCCGCATCGGCGCCAAATGCGGGGTGATCCAGGTCGATTCCTGTATCGATGACCACCACCGAAACACCCTGCCCATTGATCGACGAGAACCTCGGGTCTGCGTAGAACGCAGCAATATTGGTGGCAGTGCCCAGGTTGGTGTAAAGCGCACTGGCCGCTGCTGCGGACAGTTCGGTGCTTTGCAGATCTCCCGTCGTGCCTTCACTCGACCCTGGTGCGTTGACAATGACGGAGGCCGACGAACTGCTCAGACTTGGAAACGTGGGGCTCCAGCCAGTCTCAACGCGGGCCGTAATTGTGTGCGCTCCGGGACTCAGGTCGTCCAAACGATAGCGACCTGCGGTGTCTGTCAACGTGCTAACTTCTCCCGCGTCCAGCTTGCCGTTGCGGTTGACGTCATCAAACACCCGCCACCCCACTAGGTTGGGCTCGCCAAGGTCTACAGCGCCGTCCTTGTCGGCGTCGTTCCAGAGGGTACCCGCCACTGAACCCAGGTTGGATGTGTCGTTGTCCGAAACGGTATACGTGAGGGTGGACGCCGCCACTGACTGGTAGAGGCTGTCTGCACTGGCAACCGTCACCGTCAGAGTGCCGCTGTGCTGCTTCTCGAAGACCGTGTCATCAACGGCCTGCACGCTCACGGTCTGAACCACGCCCCAGTTAGCTGGGGTGAAGGTGAGTTGGATTAGGCTGGCACTAAGTTGAGCGCCGCCCGCGAGATTGACCGTCACGTTGCCAATGGGTGCGACGGAGAGCGAGACGCCCAGAGACGCCGCGCTGCCTCCTTCGGCCACCAGCGTGGAGCCTGGCGACAAGACTACACGCGGCGGGTTTGTCACCGCCACGGCGGGGTTGTCGGCAAATGCCAAGAATTCGACGTTGCTAGCGCGAACAGTCTGTCCTGCATAGTCTGTGTTGGACTTGCCCGTGATGACCACCTCCGGGCTGTTGGTCGTGGGGAAAGTGACCGTGAAGTCGGCAAAGCGGCCGAAGAACGCGAGCGTGTCCGAACCTGCACCGCCATCAACCGTATCTGACCCACCTTGGCCGTCGATCACATCGTCACCCTGCGTGCCCCTGAGCACGTCTGAACCCACTGAACCAAACAGCCGGTTGCCAGATTCGACAACCAGGGAAAGCGTTTGATTCTTGGTAAAGGCAAGGGTCTCGACACCGACCACCTTCATGGTGTGACCGGCATATTCGGCGGAGTCCGCTTTCCCTTTGATGCGGGTAATGCCT
>CAITYI010000333.1 GCA_903896585.1 uncultured bacterium | reverse complement strand
ACCAGAGCCGGGATCCCAATTACCCCCTGCAGGATAGGGAAGAAGAAGACTCCCAAGGCTGCGCCGAGTTTGGCGGCGCCCGCCGAAAATCCGTGGCCAGCGGACCGGATGTCTGAGGGGAAAATTTCTGCGGGAAGCGCGTAGGTCGTCGCGTTTGGACCGGCGTTCATAAAGAAGTTGAAGATGGCGAAGCCGATGAAGACAACACCCAAGTAGCCGGTATTGGCCGACCCCTGGAGTATGGATGCAATGCCTAGCACGATCAGGCCCAGCGACATGAAGGCGAAGCCGATCGTCTGTAATCGAACTCGTCCCCACCTCTCCACCAAGAAGATCGCCGCAACAAATCCGAGCACAAGGAAGATGTCCAGTATTGCGGTCCATTCCAAGGTGAGGATGTCGTCAGCGATGAAGTTTGTGTTGGACTTGTCCTGATCGCCCCCGAATGCAAGTGCGGCAATGAGCGTTGGCGTGAAAATCCCGACGCCATAGGTGGCGATATCCATTAAGAACCACGGCACCGACGCGAAGATTGTCCGTCTGATCATGTCTGGCTTAAACAATTGCGGTTGCCACAACGCGCGGATCCCCTCTGATGACTGCTCCACCTTCTCTCGGTCTTTGTCGGTGACAATTACCGGAACATTTGTGAGCTCCTCAACTATCTTGATGGCCTCCTGTTCATGACCATTTTGGGCCAGCCATCTGGGACTTTCCGGAACCTTGCGTCTGAGCCAAATGATGATGAGTGCTGGTATCACTCCAAAGCCGAGCATCCATCTCCAGGATGTTTCATCTGGGAGTAAGAGCAGAATGATTACGCCAACGAGTGCGCCCAACAGCATGCCAACCGCTTGGAGTGAGAAAGCTGAGATAAGCCACCGCCCGCGGTTCTTTTGTGGCAGCACTTCAGCGAGATAAGACGCGGCGATCGGATAGTCCAGTCCAATAGCTATGCCCAGCAAGAACCGAAATGCAATGAGAGACCAGGTGTCCCACGCGATCATGCAACCGATCGAGAACACAACGAATATCCAAAGATCGTATTTGAAGAGTCGCCGTCTACCAATTTTGTCACCGAGTGGACCAAGGAAGGCTGCACCAAAAATTGCACCGACAATAGCTGCCGCAGAAATCAGTCCCTTTTGCCAGGAGTTAGCACCCAAATCCTCAGCGATGAGCGGGTTGGCTACTCCAATGATGAAGAAGTCGAATCCATCAAGCATCAGGCCCAGGGCGGCAAGTAACCAAAACATTTTGTGCAGACGGGTCATCCGAGCTTGATCGAGCGCCTTACCAATGCCGATCGGCTTCGTTTTACCCATGGCAACAATCTAGAGAATGCGGCTGCACAAATTCAGGTATTTGAGTAGTACCTGACAGAAAACACCTACTGTTCACCTGGATAACGCTTAAAGCGCCATTTCCCACCCAACATTCGCTCAATTCAAACTTTATATATTCAATCTTTGGAAGATCAACCTTTGGAAGATCAACCTTCATAAAATGATTGGTTGATGGTGTGCCACCGAGTTACCCGGTGATGCAATAGCAATTTCTCAGACTGAGTCAACCACAGGCATGAATCAACTCCTGCTTTACGTAAGCAACCCCTTGTTCACTTGTATGCTTCGAATGTGCGGCTTCCTGTTCAGGTAATGGTCATAATTACGGGTTTGGGACTGCTGAGCATTGGTGCTGTTACGAATGCAACCGCCACCTCCACTCCCCCCGAGCGGAACACCGCTCCTGCAGCGACTCGTGATCATGGCGCACACTTGATGCACACCTAATGCAAGCATGGCGATCATGAAGGGAAGTTCACCGTTGTCACGACTGCAAGGTTTCATCAAGGCTAGCCACGCCGCGCCCACCGCAGTCGTCACTGTT
>CAITYI010000332.1 GCA_903896585.1 uncultured bacterium | reverse complement strand
TGAACTACCAAACACCCGTCGAATGCGAGGACAACTATTACAATTCACAACAAGCGAGGACACCAACCGGTGCCCTCGTAAAACACTAGGAACAAAACCCAGGGCGATTCACTCTCCACAGGCACCAAGTGAAAAGTGCACACGCAGCGCACGTATCAACGGTCTCGGAAATTCGCCCTTGCTGGAACATCCCGTGGAATCCGCAGGTACCAGCCCGATCAACTGGATTTCATCACTTCATTCCAGTGGTGATGGAGCGCTTGGGAGAACGAGAATGAGATTCAGACCTATCCCCGATTCATCCTCGTGGTCGAAGACGACTCAACTCAAGGACACCCTTTCGAAACCGAGCTCAATATCTAAAACATCCTTAAGCCTCGTCAAGTAAAAACCGTCAAGCGGCCTACAACCGATAATTAGAAAGCTCGAATAGCTCTCGAATGTATTGCACCATGTGTCGAGATCTTGCTAAAAGTAACCCACGTGCCATCCGCGCCGACCAGTTCCTTGGCGCTCGCAGTGGTGGCATCCTCCGAAGCCAAGTAGCCTTGGCCGTCGATGAAGAACCCGAGCATCACCCTCTCCGCATACATAGCATTCCATTCGCCCGTATTTGGCAAGTACCAGTCGGTCAATAGGTTTCGAACGGTGGCCCTCGCGTCGTACGCCAAGCCAGATGTGCAATCGGCGAGCATTTTATTGGTATTCCAGTAGCCGGCTCCGATCGCCGAACTGAAGGCGACAACCGGCGAAGTCGTTGCTAACGTCCCGACACACCAAGGATTCCAGAGACCTGTGGGACTTACTTCCAGATATTTACATGACTTGCCCAATGTCGCACCGCAGGCGAATGGTGTGGACGCGACGTAGAAGACCTTGCCGCCCCCAGGCCCAGTATCACCGAGCGCATAGGTTCCGATCGGAGTTATTGCCGCAGACGCCGAGGAATAAGGGCCGGTCCCTGCCGCGTTGATCGCAGCAACCTTGAAGTAATAGGCCGTTGCGTTAGTCAGCCCTGTCGCAGTGCACAAGAGCCCCGCGGAAGTCGCAGCAACCGTGCATCCAGCGGCATCCGAATAAGAACCACCGGAACTGGTCGAAACCCGAACGCTATACCCGGTAATCGCAGACCCGCCAGTGCTCGAGGGCGCCACCCATGTCAGCGCAACGGTGGCGTTGCCAGATGTTCCTGCGACGCTCTGGGCTGCCGTGGCCACGGAGATAGTTGTGACCGATGATGATGCAGACGAAGACGAAGATGTGCCGGCGCTATTCGTTGCAGTGACTGTAAACGTGTAGGCCGTGCCATTCGCAAGACCCGTCACCACTATCGGACTAGACGCACCAATTTCCGTGAAACTACCCGGACTCGAAGTGACGGTATAGGAGGTGATGCTCGCGCCCCCCGTCGAAGCCGGAGCCGTGAATGCCACCGACGCTTGAGTAAGACCTGCAGTCGCAACCACACTCGTTGGCACACCGCTTGCCGTCGCAGTGACAGTAAAGGTTCTAGTGACAGCGGTAGCGGCACTATAAGTGCCATCACCCACCTGATCAGCATTGATCGTGCACGTCCCGACCGTCACGAATGCCAGCACCCCACCAGTTGTAATCGTGCACACCCCGGAAGTTGATGAGGTGAAGGCCACCGTCAGGCTCGAATCAGAAGTAGCACTCAATGTTGGTGTCGTACCAAAACTTTGCGTTACCGGGTTTGCAAAGGTGATCAACTGTGAGAGTTTCGGCGTCACACTCGATGATGCAACCGATGCAGCAGATGACCCAACCCTGTTCGTCGTAGTGACCGTAAAGGTGTAAGCCGTGCCATTCGCAAGGCCCGTCACCACCAGCGGACTCGATGAACCCGAAGCAGTATGCCCACCGGTATTTGACGTCACCGTGTATGAAGTGATCGATGCGCCACCAGTTGATGCTGGCGCGGTGAATGCCACTGAAGTTTGCCCACTACTAGCAGTTGCCGTCCCGATCGTTGGGGCACCAGGAACTACAGCTGAAATCGTGAAGGACCTGCTGACACGAGTAGCGGCACTATAAGTGCCATCACCTACCTGATCAGCATTAATGGTGCACGTCCCGGCGGCCACGAAAGCAAGTAGACCACCGGTTGTAATCGTGCAGACCCCTGAAGTTGATGACGTGAAGGCCACCGTCAGGCTCGAATCAGAAGTAGCACTCAACGTTGGTGTCGTACCAAAACTTATCGTTCCCGGGTCCACGAACGTGATCAACTGTGAACTTAAAGGCGTGGTGGAACTTGACGCCCCAGAAGCAATGCCTGTGCCAACGCTGTTAGTAGCAGTGACCGTGAAGGTGTAAGCGGTGCCATTGGTTAGGCCCGTAACCACGATCGGACTAGACG
>CAITYI010000331.1 GCA_903896585.1 uncultured bacterium | reverse complement strand
GCCAAGATCAAGGGTGCCGGCTCCGACATAAATAGCTACATCCTTTGGACGCAAAAAGTAGAAATCGACACCATTGACCGGGTCCTGCACAACAAGTGCGTTGGTATTACTCGCTGATAAATAACCAGCCTCTTTCAGCATTTGTCGAGCGGGATCGGCAAGTTGCCCTTTATTCGGAACCGCGACCTTTAGCACCACTGGTTTTTCCTCACTAACATTTAACAATTGGAAACTGGATACGCATTAAAATTACAGATAGCTATAAACTTCGGCGGGTGTGATCTGATGCACATGCATGAGGACTTGCAAGTGGTAGAGCAACTGAGAGATTTCCTCAGCCAATTGCTCTTGTGTTTGATACTCCGCAGCCATCCAGACTTCAGCCGCTTCTTCGACGATCTTTTTCCCGATGGCGTGCGTGCCCTGAGCAACTAACTCAACAGTTCGCGACGTGGGATCTGCCGACGATATTCGAATAGAGAGTTCATCGAAAAGAACTTCAAATGTTTTGTTGCTTTCTGGAACCGACATGTCCCGAGCCTATCGAAAGCCGACCGGGCTCTCGGAAACTCGTTGCGCCAGGGCCATGGATATTGCAGCTTCGGCTGCCTCAGCGCCCTTGTCTTCGCTGGAACCTGCAAGTCCGGCACGATCCAGTGCCTGTTGTTCATTTTCCACCGTAAGGAGGCCAAAGCCAATTGGGATGCTCTCGTCCAAGCCCACGCGAAGCAGGCCCGCTGTAGCCGCTTGACACACGTACTCGAAGTGTGGGGTGCCACCCCGAATCACCACACCCAGAGCCACGAGAGCATCAACTTTTCGTAGCCGTGCAACCCGTTGACATCCCAAAGGTAATTCAAACGCCCCTGGGACCCGAATTACTTCGTGTGTTGCACCGGCCCGGTCACATGCGGCTACCGCACCCGCAACGAGCGCCTCCATGACCGTGTCATGCCACAGACTGGCAATGATGGCCACCTTCATCCCAGCGGCATCGAGTATTAGCGTTGGGGCATCTCCGCCGCTCATGTGGTCTCCATCTCCTTGAACGCCAAGAGGCGTTGCACATACTTCGCTAGGGCATCCACTTCAATGTTGACTGAGTCGCCCACGTTTAGATTGCCTAGATTTGTTTCTCGCAAAGTCGTAGGGATCAATGAGACGCTGAACTCGTGAGCGGTTGTCTGTGGTTCGGTAACACTCACCACGGTTAAAGAAACTCCATTGACGGTGATGGAACCTTTTTCCACAATAAATGGCGCAATTTCCCGCGGAACGGATATTCGAATAACTGTCCAATGAGCGTCCTCTGCCACCTCGAGGACGGTGCCACCAGCATCTACGTGTCCTTGCACAATGTGACCACCCAACCTACCGTTGGCGGACATTGCCCGTTCAAGATTGACGGCGTCGCCGACATTTAACAGACCCAAGGTTGACCGATGGAGAGTTTCTAGCATGACATCGGCGGTGAATGACTGCGAATCGAAATCAACTACGGTCAAACAAACTCCATCAACTGAGATCGAGACTCCGGGCACAGCATCCGCCAAAACTTCAGGACCCCAAATTGCAATATGGGCTGAATCCTCCCGCATTTCTATTGCGTTCACCCTGCCGAGGGTTTCAACGATTCCCGTAAACATGGACCGACTCTACCGACTTACCGGAGTTCCGCTGATGACCAAGTCGTGGTCAAGCTTCTCCCAGTGAATGTTTGAAATTGAATAATGAGGATCAAGCAGCGCATTAAGCGCGGACGGCCCTGCTCCAAAAGTCATGGGGCCGACAATGGTTATGACCTGATGCACAGCACGGGCG
>CAITYI010000330.1 GCA_903896585.1 uncultured bacterium | reverse complement strand
GTTTAGGGTTTAGGGGGTAGAGGTGGCAGGATCATGTGCGGTGGTATTCAGTGCAGGCAATACAACTTAACATATTTCCAAAAACATATAAAATCCGCCTACTTCGGTTAAAGTTCGGCCTGAGTCGAATGCGGATCTGAGAACACGCATGCGAAGAGGTAAATGTCACTTTTCAGCGGCTTGGCAGGCGCAGGCAGTGGGACGTAAGGCTTCGTGTAACAAAAGCGAATTAGCCCATCAGAATCGGAGACCGCTTTTGAAGGAACCTCCCTGGTGCGGCGCGGCTTATGCGTGCTGTTTGGAATAATCAGATTTACTGCGGCTTGGCGTAAACTCAATTATCCTGGTGCTGCACGCCCAAGCATTCTTTAATCTCGACAGCTACTGCACCATGTGGGTGTTCACTCTTGGCGCTAATAACAGCATTCATTGGATAGCCCTAAGGTTATAATAATTGCGAAAAATATGGTCAATACAGACAGTCTGCCGGACTGTGCGCTGTGTCTTAGCGCCATCTACCGCTGATGCCCACTTTTTGGTGGCCCTTTCATGTTCATCGTCATAGATTACCTTTTGTCATGATCCGACTTTACTTTTCTTGCCAATTTGTGAGTAGACCATTGGCTTTCACCGCGAACGTGTGGCCATTACTTGCTTTTTTCACGATTGCTTTAAGCGTCAAGGGTCAAGGTTTCCTGGACATTGGCGCTGGGCCGCTGGAGGCCATAAATCTACCGCTCTCTGGTAGTTTCAATTCGTCGCTCGGGTGGGATTCAGATGCGGGCAGCCGCTCCTCCGGACAAGCTGGTGTCGGTCGCGGGGCGACTTCGACTGGTCCTTCGGGAGAATCCGCGGTCTGGCAAAACACCTTGAACTTGTCCTATGGTCGGGCGTTCTCTGATGGAAGCAATTTGAGCGTCAATGGCAATTACGGCAATGTTTTCTACTTCGACCCGCCTCCGGGAGTTGAGGACATGGATCACAATTTTCGGATGAGTGCCGCTTATTCGCATCAATTTTCGAAGAGTTTGAGCATTTCCGACTCGATGTACATTTCGTACGAGACGGAGCCCAACTATGATGTGGGACTGTCGATCAATCGTCCGAACTCCGGTTATTTTCTGGTTTCCAATAATCTTTCGGCTAACTACCGGTGGAACCGGCGGGCTACCAGTGTCACGAGTTATACCTTCAGCACGATTGTGTATGAGGACCAGAGTTTGGAGCAAGAGGGGTATATGAACCATCAGTTCTCCGAGCAGTTCCGATATTCATTCAAACGCCGGCTCACCGGCACTGCCACTTATCGTTATGGGATGAGGACGTATGAGGACAATGGTGAGGGGGACTACGGTTCGCATTCGTTGCTGGCGGGAATCAATTATGGCTGGAACCGTCGGCTTTCTCTGACAGCCAACGCTGGGCTTGAGTATAGGAGTTATGACGGTGAGATTGACAACCAGCTGGCTCCTCGGGTCGAGGCATCAGCCAGTTATACTCTCGCCAAGCGGAC
>CAITYI010000329.1 GCA_903896585.1 uncultured bacterium | reverse complement strand
GTCCTATCTCTACTTACGCGGAATCTCACGCATTTCAAAAGTTTCAATGACGTCATCCACCTTGACGTCTTGGTAGGAACCGAGATTAATGCCGCACTCGAAACCTTCACGGACTTCAGTGACGTCGTCTTTGAAGCGCCGCAGTGAAGCAATATTCAGGCTTTCTGCAACAACAACGCCATCGCGAACGAGACGAGCTTTGGTATTGCGCTTAACCTCTCCGCTGCGAATGAGGCAGCCGGCAATCGTTCCAAACTTCGATGACTTGAAGACATCTCGAACTTCGGCCGTACCCAATTGCACTTCTTCGTACTCCGGCTTGAGCATGCCCTTCAAAGCAGCTTCGATTTCATCGATGGCTTGATAAATCACACTGTAATACCGGACATCGACGCCCTCTTTGGATGCAAACTCTGCAACTTTGCCCTCAGGCCGGACGTTGAATCCAATAATGATTGCCTTGGATGCGCTGGCCAAAGTAACGTCGTTCTGCGTGATGGCTCCGACCCCGCGGTGAATAACACGGAGTAATACTTCTTTTCCAATATCAATCTTCAGGAGTGCATCTTCGAGAGCTTCCACCGAACCCGAAACATCGCCCTTAATAATGAGGGTAAGTTCAGAAACTTCGCCGCGTTCAATTGATTCCAAGAAATCTTCGAGAGATCTCTTGACGCGATTTTTAGCGAGCAGCGCATTCCGTTCACGAGCTTGCCTGGTTTGAGCAATCTGGCGGGCAATTCGATCCTCTGAAACGACCAGGAAACTGTCTCCAGCGTTGGGCACGGACGTCAAACCCAGGACCTGGACAGGTGCCGATGGTCCCGCCTCGGCCACTGGATTACCGGCATCGTCAAGCATGGCGCGAACACGTCCAAACGCATCTCCAGCCACGATGGAATCGCCAGGCCGCAATGTTCCACGCTGAACCAACACCGTTGCAACCGGTCCCCGGCCGCGGTCCAGATGCGCTTCAATAGCAATGCCTTGGGCATCTTGATCCGGATTCGCTCGAAGATCAAGTGCGGCATCGGCAGTCAACAGAACGGCCTCAAGCAGCTCCTCCATGCCAATGTTGTTCTTGGCAGAGACGTCGACAAACATTGTGTCGCCACCAAAATCCTCAGCAACCAGGCCGTATTCGGTCAACTGACCGCGCACCTTGGTTGGGTCAGCACCCTCTTTGTCGATCTTGTTCACTGCGACAACAATGGGCACGCCAGCTGCCTGTGCATGGTTAAGAGCTTCAATTGTTTGAGGTTTTACACCGTCGTCTGCTGCAACAACAAGAATTGCAATATCAGTTGCCTCAGCACCACGAGCTCGCATGGCCGTGAACGCTTCGTGACCGGGGGTATCAATAAATGTGATCGCCCTTTCGCCATCGGGGGAATTCGCCAAAACTTGATAGGCGCCAATGTGCTGGGTTATTCCACCAGCCTCGCCAGAAATCACATTTGTCTTACGAATTGCATCAAGGAGTCGGGTTTTTCCGTGGTCCACGTGACCCATGACGGTTACCACTGGAGGTCTGGCCAATAGATCCGCTGATTCACCTTCATCTTCGCCAAATTCCAAATCAAATGTTTCGAGAAGTTCGCGATCTTCGTCTTCTGGTGAGACTACCTGCACGGAAAAATTCAGTTCGGTACCCAGCAATTTCAGCGTGTCATCGTCAATGGACTGGGTAGCCGTCACCATTTCACCCAAACCAATCAAAACCTTGACTAAATCAGCAGACGAAGCGTCGATCTTCTCTGCAAAGTCAGTCAAACTCGCCCCGCGGGATAAGCGCACAACATCACCGTTTCCGCGAGGTAGGCGCACACCGCCCATTGCCGGGGCTTCCATATTGTCGAATTCTTGACGCTTGGCGCGCTTAGACTTCCGCCCGCGTGATGGCTTACCTCCAGGGCGACCAAATGCTCCAGCAGTATTGCCGCGACCACCGGTACGAGCACCGGTACCACCGCGACCGCCGCCGGGACCACCGGGAGCACCACCGGGACCACCAGGTGCACCACCGGGTGCGCCACCCGGTGTAAACGGTGAGCCACCCGGACGGCCACTTGGCCTTTGCCGATCAGGTGAAGTGAAACCACCGGGACGACCCCTACCGGGAGCACCACCGGGACCACCAGGACCACCGGGAGCACCACCTGGGCCACCGGGACCACCC
>CAITYI010000328.1 GCA_903896585.1 uncultured bacterium | reverse complement strand
GCCGCACCGGGAGCATCGCGGTAATTACGCCATATATATCTCGCTGGTTTTTTTCCGAGGTGATTTCCGGAGTTGAATCGATACTGCAACAAGCGGGATTGGACATGCTTTTGATCAATGTGGGGGACTATCAAAATGGTCCTGCACGAATCCCGCCCACTCCCAGACTAAAGCGCCGTGTCGATGGAATTCTGATACTTGCATTACCACCGGAAGATCCCGACCTAGAACCAATTTTGAATCTGGATATGCCCAAGGCAATGATCGGAGGTGTTGTTCAGGGCGTGGATTGCGTTGCAATAGACGATTACCTAGCAGCCCAGATGGCTACAGAGCACCTGGTTCAATTTGGTCACACGCGCATTGGACTTATCGCGGGTGGCCCAGCGGAAACACGCTTCGTTGCTGAAACACAGCGCGAGCGAGGATTTCGATCGGTCATGAAGCAGCATGGATTACAGGAAGACCCGATGTTGGAAGCATTTGGTCAATTCACCATTGAAGGTGGGGAACGGGCCATGCTGGCGCTGTTAAATCAAGCTGTTCCGCCAACGGCCGTATTCGCCATGAGCGATGAAATGGCATTCGGTGCATTGCAAGCAATTCGATCCAAAGGTTTGGTGCCGGGTGAAGATATCTCGATTATTGGAATTGATAATCACCCCATGTCGGGGTACCTCAATTTGTCCACTGTTGCTCAGCCGGTTGCCCAGTTGGGGGTTATTGCAGCGGAGCGGTTACTCGCCCAAATGGTCGCGCCCATTGAGGCTGGGTATGAGGCGAATTTAGTTAGTGTGGCAACTACCTTGATTGAGCGCGACTCAACGGCACCGCGAAAGGCGTAATTCAACGGTGTAGTCGCATAGCGCTGTTATGTGTCAGGTATAACCGTGATTCATTGGGCCGTCTGATTTTTTGCGTAAAGTTTGCCTAAGAGATTCGCTCCTGTAGGCCTGATGATTTGAATATGTAGGTGCGTTGTGGAGTGACATGGATGGTGTCTCCGACCCGCGGCGATTGGAATCCACGGGAACGAGCCACAAGATCGTTGACGCCATCAGGGGTGGTGCCGTAAATGAAAGTATCGGCACCCAGCTCCTCCACCAAGGTGACATTCATTTGTGCACCTGATTCTGAGAGGTGCAGATCTTCGGGTCGAACACCAACAAGGACTTGATTACCATCGGATTTCTCAAGAATATGGCGCTCAATCGGAATGACGGTGCCCCCAAATTCCGCACCACCTTCAACGATCCGAGCCGTAATGATGTTCATGCTTGGGGAACCGATGAATGTTGCAACGAATGCGTTGGTGGGTGAATCATAAAGTGCTCTGGGAGTATCAACCTGTTGCAGCAGTCCGTCTTTGAGAACGGCGACTCGATCACCCATGGTCATGGCTTCAACTTGGTCGTGGGTGACGTACACCGTTGTTGTACCAAGTCGACGTTGTAGTGCTGCTATCTGGGTTCGAGTTTGCACTCTAAGTTTCGCATCGAGATTAGATAATGGTTCATCCATGAGAAAAACTTGCGGTTCGCGCACAATTGCACGACCCATGGCAACACGTTGACGCTGACCACCGGAAAGAGCTTTGGGCTTGCGATCCAAATACTCGGTTAAGTCGAGAAGTGCCGCAGCTTCTTTCACCCGGCGATCAATATCGACTTTATTCACCTTTTGAATCTTGAGTGCAAATGCCATGTTCTCTGCGACGGACATGTGTGGATACAGGGCGTAATTCTGAAAGACCATGGCAATATCACGATCTTTTGCGGCAAGGTGGGTGACGTCGCGATCACCAATGAGAACTTTGCCATCAGATATAGGTTCGAGCCCCGCAAGCATTCGCAGGCTGGTGGACTTGCCGCAGCCAGAAGGCCCAACCAAGACAAGGAACTCGCCCTTACCGATTGTGAGACTGAGGTGGCTTACCGCAGGTTTAGTGCTACCTGGATAGAGCAATGAAACATCGTCAAAAGTTACAGATTCAGTCATTTTGTGCCTTTCACCGACAGGTACGTGTCGGACGATCCGAGTAAAAGGTGGATTTGTAGTTGATATTCAGTTGTGAGTATTCGGTTGTGGTTCTCCCACGAGTTCGGCAAGCGTATCGGGACACAACCATCGGGACACAACTATCGGGGAAAAAATGGCCACCGGACAGCTGCGGCCATCAGCCAGCAGTCGGTGGTACCGAGAGCTCTTGGCCCGCAGGTAGGGTTAGCGGGCACGAAGCGTCCCCGTAGTCCAACCGGTAGAGACACCCGGCTTAAACCCGGCACAGTGTGGGTTCGAATCCCACCGGGGACACAAAATGCTGCTAGCCTCCGAGCAGCACGCGCCGCACGTCCGTACTTTTAACAGAATCGGAGTCGTTCCTGTGACCACAAAACCATGGCAGATCGTTGCCCTTGCCACATTGTGTTTTATTCAAGCGGCGCACCTGTTGAGCGAAATCGCGAGTGACCTGTTGGTGAGTTCTAATCCAGCAAGTGCGGCCGCTTGGGCCGAATTGGGAATTGGGGCTTCGGACTCAGGCTCTGATATCGGCGGAGTCTATGACTATCTCGCCAATTCCCAATACATATTTACCATCATGATGGTCGTCACATTTATGTTTGGGTTCTTGCTCTACCGAGGCGAGTATTTGCCAGCGGTGCGGCTCACCGGAACCATCTACTTCGCGGTAGGGCTCATTGGTCAAATTTTTACGGCGGGGCGTACAGCCGATGGCACCCCATTAGATTCCGAGTTGACGAGTATTTTGTCCATGGCCTTCACCGCTCTGCTGTTGCTTGGATTCATTTCACTTTTTGCCGGGAAGTCGGCACAGTGGGTGAAGGAACACGCTAATAGTTAGTGGCATTGTTAGCACATGAGATGGGGAAAGCTTTCAGTTGGCACTCCTGTATTCATGCTTGTTTCCATGCTTGCTTTCATGCTACTTGTGTTGAGCGGATGCACGGCCGAAAATGCAGAAGATGGTTCCGCAGACTCAGCCAGCGCGAGCCCATCTGACCAGGGTGAGGCAAGCCCAATGGAGGAGTTTCGCCTGAACTTGATTGCCGATCGCCTACCCGAGGTCGAGGCGGGCGCCCGAACCGAGGGATCGGGGTACTCCTGGCGGGTAGGTGAAATCGATGGAGAGCCACAAGCCGTGACCATGGATTATCGCGAGGATCGGCTCACCTTCACGGTCGAAAACGGCTTGGTGGTGGACGCTGTTTGGGGCTAACTGCCCTGAAAATGAGTCTGGCTAGCGTTGGTGGCGCCCCGATCCCATTCGGGTTATCATCTTGTCATGCAGTCATCGAATCCGATTTTGAAGAAGTATGAAACCCCCACCAAGAGCGGTGCCGGGTTCGCCTATGAAGAAGGCAAATCCGCTTATTCAACGGCGCTCACACCGGGTGAAACTGCTCCTGCAGCCGGTGGACCCACCGATATCGCATTTGAGACCATCACGGCCGGCGGTGGTGCTCGTCTGACTTTCGCCGATGTCATCGTGAAGAGCGCCATCCTTTTTGCGATCACGGTGGTCATGGCCTTCATCGGGTGGGCTCTTGTTCCCTCCATGCCATTTGTGTTGTGGATCGGGGTAGGCGGCTCGTTGGTCTTTGGACTGATCAGTGCCTTCAAGAAAGTTGTTTCACCTGTTCTGGTTCTTCTGTACTCAGCATCAGCCGGACTTATGCTCGGTTCGCTGAGTTGGGCGTACAACCAATTGGCGCTAGCCCAGAATTATGAAGGCCTAGTCGGTCAGGCAGTCATTGGCACGCTCACGGCATTCGGTGTCATGTTGTTCCTCTACGGAACTGGAATCGTCAAGGTCACCGGCAAGTTTGTCAAGATTTTCATGGCAGCCCTCATCAGCTACGCGTTGATCGCTGTGGCGTCTCTCGTGGGTGCACTGTTTGGCGTAGGTGGCGGTTGGGGATTTTATGGAGTTGGCATCTGGGGACTCTTACTGTGCGCCCTCGGTGTCCTACTAGCTTCATTCGCACTCATGCTGGATTTCGAAGCAATTAAGCAAGGATTGGCCATGGGCCTTCCCGAGCGCGAATCATGGCGACTGTCCTTCGGGCTCTTGGTTACCCTCGTGTGGCTGTACCTTGAAATTCTGCGCTTCCTAGCGATTTTCGGGGGCCGGGAGTAATCGGCTAGTTCTCTGTGATGTAGCGGATATTTCGCTTCAACTGCGCCGCGACCTATGGCAGGTCGCGGCGCAGTTGTGTGAGCAGTTCGTCAACCACTGAATCTTTCGTGTAGTCGTTTGCGGATTTGGTTAATTCAAGGTAGTCCCGCGAGATCACGGTCAACTGCGCGTTAATACCGCTTAGTCCAATCATGGGAAGTTCCGGGTGCATACCCGGAGTGAGATCAAGAATTTTTTGTGCGCAAGAGTGGATGGTTAAAGCGAAAGGTTCGAGACGGGTGAGATTAAGACCTGATACCCGGGTCGCGATGCGATCGAGTTCCGTGCGGATCCGTTCACGCTCACTTGTCACGGCGTAAGCATATGCAGGATCCATCTAATTGAGAGAACTTTGCAACAAGGATGGCTCTGATGGGTGGCAGCGACAGGGTGTAGATAGGGCTTTAGGGTTGGACTGTGCAAATTCATGATTCCGTACTCGATCTCATTGGTAATACCCCACTGGTGCGTCTTAATAAAGTAACTCAAGGAGTTGTGCCTGAAGGGGTAATCGTCGCAGCCAAAGTTGAATACGTGAACCCAGGCGGTTCAGTGAAAGATCGAATTGCCGAACGCATGATTGATGCCGCGGAACAAGATGGTTCACTGCAGCCCGGTGGGACAATTGTGGAACCCACAAGTGGAAATACCGGTGTGGGCCTGGCAATGGTTGCCCAACAGCGTGGCTATAAATGCATATTCGTGTGCCCCGACAAGGTTTCCGAAGATAAGCGCAATGTTCTTCGAGCGTATGGCGCTGAAGTTGTTGTCTGCCCGACCGCCGTTGACCCGGAAGACCCTCGCTCTTACTACAGCGTGAGTGATCGGCTGTCGAATGAACCCGGTGCATGGAAACCTGATCAATACTCCAATCCCAATAACCCACGCTCTCACTACGAAACAACGGGTCCGGAACTGTGGGAACAAACCGACGGGAAAATTACCCATTTCATTGCGGGTGTGGGTACCGGCGGAACAATTTCTGGAACTGGTCGCTATCTCAAGGAAGTCAGCAACGGCGCGGTCAAGGTAATTGGTGCGGATCCCGAAGGATCGGTGTACTCGGGCGGAACCGGACGTCCATATTTGGTGGAGGGCGTCGGGGAAGATTTCTGGCCCACGGCCTACGACCCAGAAGTAGCTGACGAAATCATTGCGGTCTCCGACAAAGACTCCTTTGAGATGACCCGTCGCATGGCGCGCGAAGAAGGTCTTCTGGTGGGGGGATCCTGTGGGATGGCTGTTGTTGCCGCACTTCGCGTTGCCGCCACAGCGGAACCCGGTTCGGTGGTAGTCGTGTTGCTCCCTGATTCAGGACGCGGGTATTTGTCCAAAGTGTTCAACGACGAATGGCTCTCCACCTATGGGTTCCTGCAAGCAGATTCCGACCGAACAATTGGCGATGTCCTTCACGCGAAGTCAATAAATGGGGATATTCCCACCTTGGTACACGCACATCCAACCGAGTCTGTCGCAGACGCAATCGCGATCATGCGCGAATATGGTGTCTCACAAATTCCGGTTGTTCGGGCGGAGCCTCCGGTCATGACCGCTGAGGTCGCGGGAGCTGTG
>CAITYI010000327.1 GCA_903896585.1 uncultured bacterium | reverse complement strand
GCAACCAGCCGCCGACCGCATTAATGCCGATCTCACTCAACGATTCGGTAGTCCAATCGCAACGGGTAAGGAGGGTAAATGGAATCTCTACCAAATCACCGAACAGATTCAACCCAAGCCAGATCAACTATCCAAATATTTCTACGCCCCAGCCCTCACCGCTGACACCCCCACCGCTGCCAACCCAGGAACCGTTGCCCCTCGTGGCTCCAAAGGTGACCTAGTTTGGTGGTGGACAATCGCCCCCACCGCAATATTCACCATCAATCAAATCTCTCCGGAAGTACCCATTTCGAAAGTCTCACTTGGCCTGCGCAGTTCCGAATGCGAAAGCGCCGAAGCAACCATCGCTCTCACTGACTCTGCAGGGACACAAATTGCTAATCCAGTGACGACACCTATCAATCCCCGCACAACAACCGAAGTCACACTTATGGCAACCGAACAGACTGACAGTGCCGTACTCACAATCAGCACAAACGGTCAAGGCTGCACGGTGGCGAACTATCCCTACCCGCAGTTCGTTCAGGTGATCGATCCCAGTGCGAGTTCAGATATAACAATTGCAATCTCTCGTTAAAAGAGAGTGCGCCACCACGTGCTCACTTCAGTATTGGTAAATAGTTACGTCATGAATTTTGGGCTAATCAAAGATCGGGGGCAGTCCCCTACTTCGCAAAACTTGATCTATTGCTCCCCAGAAATTAGTCACTGCGATTTCACGCGCCCGCAGCTGAGCATCCTTAGCGCGAGCGTTAAGGGCACTGCGATCCGCCAATAGCCGCTCAATAATGTCAGGCAATTGGCCAACTGATGTGAATGTTCCAAACTGATTTGGCTCGAAAAACAGTCGTGTTCGATCTTGATCGTCGGTTAGAAGAAATGTTCCTGCCAGGGTCGCTTCAATAACTCGAGTTTTCAACTGCTCATATGGGCCTGCACTGGATTGACTGAAGTTGATTGTTATATGGCTGCTTGCTAAGCCCCTCATATAGTCGAGCCAGCTCGGTTGATTTACGCGACTGGTCTCGGGATTCGTGGAATCTTCCGGCCGATGTGGATTCACAGCCACATCTATTCCACGACTGCGTAACTCATTGATGAGCTGAACTCTGTAAGGGTAAAGAACTCCAATGAAAGAAACGTCATAGATCTTTTGAACAGGTGAAATCGCTTGATTGACAAGTTCGAGTGATTTGTGCGAAACCGGCATGTTAACCGGTCCGACTTCCACCCTGCCTCGAACCAATTCACTATCCAACGACTCACATATATCTACAGCAAGAAATTGTGGAGAAATTCTTGCGAGCCTTCTACTTTTTGCCCTAATCCACTTGAATGCCGAATCGAAGTTAACTCCGAGCAACACTCCATCCCACCCGTTTTCCAGGAGGGTAACAAAAGCCGCGTCCCAATTCCATTTATCGACCTGATTCCCAGGGTCAATTTCAATGTGCGTCAAAATGTGCGTAATCCTATTGAGATCAACAACATGAATAAGCCTAGGAATCCATATTGCCATGTCTTCCGTGTCACTCACTTCAAATACTGAGACCTGATTGTCTCCCAGGGTTTCCATTAAAAGTTGCTGCGCTTCATAATAAAAATTGCGTTCACCTGCAGCAAAGCGATGGTCGTGCGGTCCATGCTGAGGAATAACAAGAACGTGCGTGGGACGCTCATCAAATGGATTTGCCCTCCGAAAGCGCTTAGGTCTTAAGCCAAATGTTCGCATCGCTGAGTCCCGCTTACGATTCCATGGGATCTCATCCCAAAATGGATTAACTCTGTAGATCATTCGCGCAATAAGCTCTTTTAATGTCATCATTTCTTAATTTTCTGACGACTTTTTGCACCGAATAAAGTCAAAGGGGCCTTCTGCGGAATCGAACAGAACATGATGGCAATTGCGCCTGCCAAAATGAACACTAACCAGTCAATGGAAAACACCAAAGTTGTGAACGGGTTCACTGGTTGCGCGACACTCGCAGCGGCAACTACAAGAACAAGTAATTGACCCAAGCGGCCACTGCGCCAAATGATCACAAGAAGTGGGATCCCCATGACAATTGAATGGAACCAAGCAATGGGGCTCACCGCAAGAATCAACCAGTTCAGCACCCAGAAAAGCTCTTGCTTACGGCGCAACGCAACGAAAACCACAATCAAGGCAAGTATCCAAGCAATGTACTCGCTAAATCCATATCTTCGAAAGATTGATCCTGGTGTGAGTAAATCAGCTCTTTGCATATTTACTGCAATAGATTCTCGTGAAGTTGTTAGGAACGAAGCAATGATGTCGGGCTCAAGCGCAAGAGCAATAATTAGTAGTCCCAGCACAACCCCTGCGGCGATAATGACCGTCTTCCATTGCTTGCGTGCGAATGGGTACAGGATGAGGAGCAATCCGATTCCTCGAGTTGCTCCAAAAATACCGAGAGACACCCCTGCTGCGACCGCTCTGTCTCTGTAACGCCACGCCATCGCAACAAGTAGCGCCGCAACGGGGTAGGTACTCACCAATCCCCACTTGCCTGGTACGGAGAGAGAAATAAGAAGTGCAAGCGGATACGCAATGTGCGCAGAAACACTGAGAGCGCGCATGGATAAAGCAATCATCATGACAGCGGCAATC
>CAITYI010000326.1 GCA_903896585.1 uncultured bacterium | reverse complement strand
GCAACCAGCCGCCGACCGCATTAATGCCGATCTCACTCAACGATTCGGTAGTCCAATCGCAACGGGTAAGGAGGGTAAATGGAATCTCTACCAAATCACCGAACAGATTCAACCCAAGCCAGATCAACTATCCAAATATTTTTACGCCCCAGCCCTCACCGCTGACACCCTCACCGCTGCCAACCCAGGAACCGTTGCCCCTCGTGGCTCCAAAGGTGACCTAGTTTGGTGGTGGACAATCGCCCCCACCGCAACATTCACCATCAATCAAATCTCCCCGGAAGTACCCATTTCGAGAGTCTCACTTGGTGTGCGCAGTTCCGAATGCGAAAGCGCCGAAGCAACTATCACTCTCACTGACTCCGCAGGGACACAAATTGCTAATCCAGTGACGGCACCTATCAATCCCCGCACAACAACCGAAGTCACACTTATGGCAACCGAACAGACTGACAGTGCCGTACTCACAATCACCTCAAGCGGCCAAGGCTGCACGGTGGCGAACTATCCCTACCCGCAATTCGTGCAACTCGTGAACCCTGACACCAACTAGTTTCCTCCTAGGGGCCCCTGAATTTTATCCGATACACACTCCTAGAGTGCGGCCCGAATGGAGTTGGACTCGACGCTCTACTTTAGTGACATTTCATAGAGTTTTCCTAATTCTCTTGCCTCATCGTGCGAGCTTGACTGATTTCTCAAGGTCAGGAAGAAGGGGTAAATGCCAATGCCAATGCCAATGCCAACGCCAACGCAACACTGAAACATTCGGTGGTACAACTAGACTTGCAGAGTCCCTTTCAATTAAAGAATGAAATTAGTGGAGGTGTAGTCGTGGGATTCTTTTGGGAAGGATTGCCTCCTTTTCTTCTGAGTTGGAGTGCCACTCAACTAGCCGCTCCTGTAATTGCGGTGGAGACAGGGACGTTTAGCGGGGACACAGCTCAATTGCTGGCTGAAAGTTTTGGAAAATGCATCACGATAGAGCGAAGCGCACAATTTGCCCAGGCTGCGCGATTGAGGTTCATTAATGAGTCTCGAGTAACGGTTCTTGAAGGTAGCTCTAGAGATCAGTTACCAATGGCCATACCACCGCGTGATGTCTCTTCTTTTTTTGGCTAGACGCGCACGGGATATACGACTTTGAGGACCCTGAAGCAGAAGAAAACCCTCTACTAGCTGAAATCGATATGATTCTTGCCAACCGCGAAACTTCTAACACCATCATTGCCATCGATGACGCGCGTGGAATGGGTACGCAACCCGGCTGGCCCGCGATGTCTGAGATTGTTACCCCTCTGTCTAACTCTGGTTACACAACAATCTACATCGATGATGTGTTCCTGGCTATTCCACATCGACTGGCTCCGAAGCTTTGGGAGCTGTATCAGCAGTCGCGTACCGTAGAAGTTTCTGCAGTGTTTCATTTATGGCCTCGAGTTCTTAAAGCGTCAAAGCGACAAATAACATTGAACCGAATCGTTGAACGCTTGCCCTGGTGAGCCCAATAAAGTAGTCATGACAGCTAGTTCCTTTCGGGTGAGTTGGCGCAGTATTCACTGAAACGTTGACTTTCTGTAGTGGAGAGCATCCAAACTTAAGGTTCACGATACAACTTGGTGTCTAAGCACACTCATTGATAACCTGGACCATAAAAGCCTAGTATTCGCTCAAATTGGCAACGTCCATTGTAGAGAATGTGTATCTCAATCTCCACGAGTAGAGGCCGCGCGATTCAGAAGGCTAATCCAGTCACAACTTCCATTATCCCCCGAACTACAACCGTGAACACACTTATGGTAATCGAACCGATTTAAAGTGCGATACTCACAATCAGTTCGAGTGGTCAAGGCTGCACTGGGGAGAAATTCCCATACCCGCAATTCGTGCAGGTCATCAATCCCTCAATTTTTTAGGAGATCCATTGACCCGTGACGTACCTGAGCACTATCAGCGTTAAGAATGGAACCGCAATCATGAAGTAGATGACTGCTAGTGCCTTACTCTTCGATATCCATAATCCCAACAACAACCACACCGGAAAGAGTATTAAAGTAGCTCGGGGGGTCGAGTAGTAGAACTCGCTGGTGATCAGTGAGCCTATAGTGACAAATACGTATGCTGCCTCTGCCCACCAACGCTTAAAAAGCATGACGATACCTAAACCGAGAACCAATCCTACATTTAAAATTTCAGAAACGAAACGGGAAGTTGTAAAGCCGTAGTCCTCAGCATTGAGCATTATTTGAAAAGTGTTTAGGGTCGATGTAATCGGATCTGTGAACTCTCTGTCCCAGCCTTGAGCCTGAACGTCAGCCCAGTGAGTCCAGCTTCCAGTAAGCCAATACAAGTATGTGAAATAGAGAAACGTTCCCAAAAAGGGAAGCACTAATTTCCATGAGTCCGACCAATTCCGATTCTTTGAAACTAGAAATAGCAATATCAATGCTCCGGATAAGAAAAGACCGTTGCTACGGACCAGTCCTGCAAACCCGGCGAGGACTCCTGCAACTAGCCAATTTCCCTGCTTGGCAAAATACCAAGCCCAGAAAGATAGAGCTGCAAACAGAGGCTCGGTGTAAGGCGCAAACAGAAACACTGCCATGGGGGCCGTAAACCATATGGCAGTCGTTAAGACCGGTTTTGCTCCATACAGTTCCGCAAGTTTTCCGAGAGCCAAACCTGCAAAGAGGGATGCAACCAGCGAAATTATTAGACCCGCTGTCAGGGAGTCAACCCCAACAAGGCTAAATGCCGCCATCAGCAGAGGAAGACCTGGAAAAAATGCCGTGTTGTAGATGCATATATCGGTGCCTAAATAGCCGAATTCAACAATGCCCTCATAGCACAAGGTGTCAAAGTGAGACCAAGACCTTACGAAACTGTCAAACCATGAGGAGTCTTGATAGGAACTGAGGGCGCCAATTACTCCAATCACCAAAATGTAGATACGAGTGATGGCCCAAATACCAATAACACCGTTAGTCTGGTTGGATACTGGCTTCGGCGATGCTTGTACATATTGATCTGAAGCCAACTGTTTCCCCCGGAAATTCACTGGTCAAATTTACAACATATGGGCCAGCTGATCATGAAGTGTCCTTAGTCCATGGAAAGTCTGATCCATGCAGAAGCACCATCAGTTACCCATTTGACTACACAAACCCTTTATTCAATCGACAAATATTGGCGGTAAGCCCCGTAACTTCAAGCCCTGATCAATCTGTACCCAAAAGTCAGACACAGCCAGTTCTCGTGCCAGTTCCTGAGCGCTTCGTGCCCGTGCATCCAAAGCTACCCTGTCGGAGAGGAGCGATTCAATCAATTGAGGGAGTGCATCAACTGAGTCGAATGTTGAGAATTGATCCTGAGCAAAAAACAATCGAGTTCTATCGCGATCGTCGGTCAAGAGATATGTCCCGGCTAGCGTTGCCTCAATAACCCGGGTTTTCAGTTGCTCATATGGACCTGCGCTTGACTGACTAAAGTTAATTGTCATGTGACTACTTGCGAGCCCACGCATGTATTCCAACCACCCGGGTTGATTGGATCTACTCGACGCAAAATCTGTAGCAACATCGTTCCTATGCGGATTGACTACAACATTGATTCCTCGGGCCTTCAGAGAGTCGATCAATTCCACTCGATACGGGTACAGGGCACCAATAAATGAAATGTCATGCACCTTTTCTACCCCGGAAAGTGCATCTTGTACTAAGCGAACAGTTTCCCTAGAAATCGGCATATTTACGGGGCCAACTTCCACTCGACCCCTAACGAGTTCGCCAGTTAATGGCATGCAAATATCTACCGCCATGAACTGGGGTGACATTCGTGCCAATCTCCGGCTCTTTGCCCGAATCCATTTAAATGCTGAATCAAAATTTCCTCCTAAGAGTACTCCGTCCCAGCCTTGATCAATTAATTCCGCGAATACCTGATCCCACGACCAACGGGAAACTTGATTGCCTGCGTCTTCCTCTATATGAGTCAAAATGTGGGTCGCGCCAGTGGCATTGACCATTTCAAATAGGCGAGTATGCCAATGTTCCGTCGGTTCATCCGGTTGCACATCAAGAACGGAAATAGCGTGATCCCCGATTAATTCCTTTAATTGCTGCTGGGCTTCATAGTAGATGTTCCAGTTGCCGGGTCGATACCGCTCATCCGACGGACCATGCTGCGGTACCACAATTACATGAACTGGTCGCTGGCGAAAAGTTGGCTTCGAGTTACTTCTTTTTGTTTTTGCTCCGAGTTGTTTTAAATCACGATCACGCTGGCGATTCCATGGGATCTCATCCCAATACGGATTGACTTTGAAAAGTAATTGCGCAATGTACTCTTTTGGATTCTTCATGGATTCGTTTCCTGACGACCTTTTGCACCGAATAAAGTCAAAGGTTCTTTTTGTGGAATCGAACAGAGCATAAGAGCAATAGCACCTGCCAAGATGAACACTAACCAGTCAATGGAGAACACCAATGTGGTGAACGGGTTCACTGGTTGCGCGACACTCGCAGCGGCAACTACTAGCACAAGTAATTGACCCATGCGACCACTGCGCCAAATGATCACAAGAAGTGGTATCCCCATGACAATTGAATGGAACCAAGCAATGGGGCTGACTGCAAGAATCAGCCAGTTCAATACCCAGAAGAGCTCTTGCTTGCGGCGCAGCGCAACGAAAACCACAATTAAGGCAAGTATCCAAGCAATGTACTCGCTAAATCCATATCTTCGAAAGATTGATCCTGGTGTGAGTAGATCAGCTCTTTGCATATTGACTGCAATAGATTCTCGTGAAGTTGTCAGGAACGAAGCAATGATGTCGGGCTCAAAGGCCACCGCAATGGCAAGTAACGCCGCAACGACTGCTATTGCAACAGAAACTGTCTTCCATTGTTTGCGTGCGAATGGATACAGGATGAGGAGCAATCCGATCCCTCGAGTTGCTCCAAAAACACCGAGAGACGCGCCTGCTGCAACGGCTCTGTTCCTGTAACGCCACGCCATTGCAACAAGGAGCGCCGCAACGGGGTAGGTACTCACCAATCCCCACTTGCCTGGTACGGAGAGAGAAATAAGAAGTGCAAGCGGATACGCAATGTGCGCAGAAACACTGAGAGCGCGCATGGATAAAGCAATCATCATGACAGCGGCAATC
>CAITYI010000325.1 GCA_903896585.1 uncultured bacterium | reverse complement strand
GAGCGGCACCCCGTGATGGGAGATGTGCGTGGTCTCGGTGTGTTCTGGGGCATTGATCTGGTGACCAACCGCGAGACCCGCGAGCCAATCGCTCCTTATGGTGGCACATCTCCAGCCATGGTCGAACTGGTCACTGAGTCAAAGAAGCGGGGACTCATGCCGTTTATCAACTTCAATCGCTTGCACGTTGTTCCACCATGCATTGTGACCGAGGTTGAGGCAAAAGAGGGGCTTGCAATTCTCGACGAGGTGCTGACTCTGACTGATAAGCACTACACCGGCTGAAACTGTGCGGGTTCTCGTAATTGGTTCAGGTGCCCGCGAGCATGCAATTACCGCCGCGCTGCTGCGGGATCCGAGTGTGCAGCAGATCCATGTCGCACCGGGCAATGCCGGGCTCGCCCAATTGGCCCCATGCTTACCCGTAGATATCACCGATGCTGCTGCGATTGCTGACCTTGCAGTTGAACTTGATGTTGACTTGGTGGTGATTGGACCCGAAGTGCCCTTGATGGCCGGGGCGGCCAATGAATTGGAAAGCCGTGGGATTCCCTGTTTCGGTCCGCATAAAGAAGCTGCCCTCATTGAAGGAAGCAAAGCCTTCTGCAAAGAAGTCATGGCTGCCGCGAATATTCCAACTGCAATGGCAAAAGTGTGTACATCAATGGAACAAGTCACGGAGGCCCTAGACACTTTTGGTTCGCCATATGTTGTTAAAGACGATGGTCTAGCTGCGGGTAAGGGTGTGGTTGTCACCCATGATCGATCCGAAGCTTTGGAGCATGCGCGGGCCTGTTTGGTCTCTGGAAACAAGCTAGTGATTGAAGAATTTCTTGATGGACCTGAAGTGTCACTCTTTGGTATTTCCGATGGCACAACCGTGGTGGCCATGCAGCCGGCACAGGACTTTAAGCGAGTGGGCGAGGGCGATACTGGACCAAATACCGGTGGGATGGGTGCCTACTCACCTCTGCCGTGGGTTTCAGCTGATGTTGTTGCGGAGGTGACCGAGCGGGTACTCCAGCCCATGGCCACCGCACTAAAAAATCGCGGAACACCTTTTGTCGGTGTGCTGTATGCAGGACTGGCCATGACTTCGCGTGGAGTGCGGGTAATTGAATTCAACGCTCGCTTCGGCGACCCGGAGACTCAAGTTGTCCTTGACCAACTAGAAACTCCACTGGGGGAGTTCCTCCTCGCGGCCGCAACGGGCCAACTGACCCATTTCCCCCCGCTGAGGTGGCGGGGTGGGTATTCGGTCACCGTGGTCATTGCAGCTGAGGGATATCCAGCAGCACCGCGCACGGGAGATCTGATTTCGGGGATTGAATTGGCTGAGGCACTGGGCAATGTCACCGTGTACCACGCGGGAACCCAACTCAAGGACTCAACTTTGGTGACATCCGGTGGGCGAGTGCTTTCCATTACCGCCCACGCTGACACTCTGGCCGAAGCTCGGAACAAGGCAACCGAGGGTGCATCTTTAATCGCGATCGCCGGATCACATTTCCGAGGAGATATTGCGCAACGCGCAGCAGATGGGCGCATTTCTTTCAATTGAATCCGCAAGTGGAAGGATAGGGGAGTGACCGCACCTCAATCTGATATCCCGAGCAATGTCCTGGCTGCTCGGTACGCATCAGCGGACATGGTGCGAATCTGGTCCCCCAAGAACAAAATCCGCATGGAACGCAGACTTTGGGTGGCGGTCATGCGAGCTCAGAGTGAACTCGGAGTTGTCATTCCGTCTGAGGCAATTGACCGCTATCAGGCGGTGATCGACCAGGTTGATCTTGACTCAATTGACGCTCGTGAACGGGTCACCAAACACGATGTCAAGGCGCGTATTGAAGAATTCAATGCACTTGCCGGGTATGAATACGCACACCTTGGCATGACTTCGCGTGATTTGACTGAAAACGTTGAGCAATTGCAAATTCGATCCAGCCTTGAATTGGTGCGCACTAAATCGGTCGCGGCCCTGGATCGCTTGAGTGGTCTTGCAGTTGCCTATTCAGAACAAGCCATGGCTGGCCGTTCCCACAATGTTGCCGCCCAAATCACCACACTGGGTAAACGCATGGCTACCTTCGCTGAGGAACTGCTGATTGCCTTCGATCGACTTGAATTCTTGCTCAATTCTTATCCACTGCGCGGAATTAAGGGTCCGGTAGGAACGGCACAGGACATGCTGACTTTGCTCAATGGTGACTACCAAGCACTCGACCAACTTGAGTCGCGCATTGCAGTGCACCTCGGTTTTGACCGCACATTTATCAGCGTCGGTCAGGTGTATCCGCGCTCATTAGATTTCGATGTCACTTCGCTGCTTGTTCAGTTAGCTTCGGGACCTTCGAATTTCGCCACCACCGTTCGGTTGATGGCAGGTCAGGAATTAGCCACCGAAGGCTTCCTTCCCGGTCAGGTGGGGTCTTCGGCCATGCCACACAAAATGAATGCTCGATCCTGTGAACGCATAAATGGCTTTCACGTAATCCTTCGTGGCTACCTGAACATGACCGCCGACTTGGCTGGGCAGCAGTGGAATGAAGGCGATGTCGCTTGTTCGGTTGTGCGCCGAGTCGCACTACCCGATTCCTTCTACGCAATCGATGGGCTCTTTGAAACATTCCTCACAGTCCTCGATGCCTTCGGTGCGTTTCCCGCCATGATTGATCGCGAGTTGAATCGCTTCCTACCTTTCCTCGCCACCACCAAAATTCTGATGGCAGCGGTGCAGTCTGGTGTGGGCCGAGAGGTTGCCCACGAAGCAATAAAGGAGCACGCAGTCGCAACGGCATTGCGCATGCGGGAAACACCTGATGCCGAAAACAATCTTCTTCAGCAACTCGCGCGTGATTCGCGTTTGCAATTTGATCTTGCGGAGTTGGAATCGTTATTGGCACACCCCATTGAATTCACCGGCGCATCTCGCAATCAAGTGAAGTATCTTGCAGAGCGAGTGGAAGTAATCTCGAACACGTATCCTGAAGCAGCCACCTATTCACCGAGCGGAATCCTGTGATCACAACCAATTACGATTTACCCGATGGCTACGAACATGTCTTCTCAGGCAAAATTCGCGATATTTATCGAAACTCCCAAGGGCGTTTCTTGCTCATCACGAGTGACCGAATTTCCGCCTATGACTGGGTACTTCCCACTGAGATTCCCGATAAAGGCCGGATTCTCAACGGGATTTCCCAGTGGTGGTTTGGTCAATTAGAAGGTGTAGTCCACAACCACACCACGACTTCGAAAGTGCCAAAATCCGTTGAGGGTCGGGCAGTTTTGTGTGAACCACTTGAAATGTTCCCGGTGGAGTGTGTTGTCCGTGGGTACTTAGCCGGCTCCGGGTACGCCGATTACCTCCGTGAGCGCAAAATCTCCGGGCAAGGCTTGCCGCCGGGATTAAAAGATGGCGCGCTATTGCCCAAACCACTGTTCACCCCAGCAACCAAGGCTGCCATTGGTGAACACGATGTCAGCATCACCTATGACGAACTTATTGTGGAATTGGGCCAAGAAGAAGCGCAGGAACTCAAGAGACTATCCCTATCTGTCTACGAGTATGCCGCGGAGAAAATGTTGCGCAAAGGCTTGATCCTCGCCGACACAAAATTTGAATTCGGTATTGCCCTCGGGGGTAAGTACAAAGATCGCATTATTTTGGGTGATGAAGTACTTACTCCTGATTCATCTCGATACTGGGAGAAGGATCAGTGGAATCCTGGTGGCGCACAGCCGTCCTTTGATAAACAGTTTGTTCGAGATTGGCTCACCTCACCAGCATCCGGGTGGAGTAAGGATTCGGGTGAAGCACCTCCGCCACTTCCGCCGGAAATTGTGGAGAAGACTCGCGAGAAGTATGTACAGGCGTATGAACGCATCACGGGGAGTAAGTTCGAATGACTACCTGGTTAGTCACGGGTGGTGCTGGTTATATTGGCGCACATGTTGTTCGCGAGTTGATTCAGCAAGGAATTACTCCGATTGTTCTAGACAACTTCTCTGCAGGGCTTCGCACTCGCATCCCCGATAACGTCACCATCATTGAAGCGGAAATCTCTGACCGGCTGGCCGTGGAAAAGGCACTGCGTGATTTTGATGTGACCGGAGTTGTTCACTTGGCGGCAAAAAAAGCCGCGGGCGATTCCGTGGAAATTCCGTTGTACTACTACACCGAGAATGTCACCGGCTTGATCGCACTATTGGAAGCCATGCAAAGTGTTGGGGTGAAGAATTTCCTGTATTCATCATCTGCCGCCGTTTATGGAACACCAACAGCCAATCCCATTACGGAGTCCGAACCCCTCCTGCCCGATTCCCCATACGGTCAGACAAAGGTAATTGGCGAATGGCTGGCGAAGGATATGCAAGTGAGTTCGGGAATGAATTGGGTCGCTTTACGGTATTTCAATGTGGCAGGTGCGGCCCATGACTCACTCGGTGACAACAGTGTGAACAATCTGATCCCCATGGTGTTCCGAGCACTGGGCAACGGTGAGCGACCCAAAATTTTTGGAGACGATTACCCCACCCCCGATGGCACCTGTATTCGCGATTACATCCATGTGGAGGATCTGGCGGCCGCTCACGGAGCCGCCGTGCGATTGTGTGAAGAAGGTAGGGCCAATCTCGCGATCAACGTCGGGCGCGGTGAAGGAGTCAGCGTTGCCGAGGTCATGGCAATGGTGGGTGAGGTACTCGGCAAAGACATTAACCCGGAAATTGTGGGGCGCAGAGCAGGTGATCCCCCTGCATCCTTCGCCGATGTCGGACTTAGTGCCGAGAAGTTACAGTGGTCGGCGCAGCATGATCTGCGATCCATGGTGAGCTCGGCCTGGTCAGCTTGGCACAAGGTGATCAACTGACCTTCACCGATAGAGTTGGGTTATCTGGGATTGAAATATCCACGAAAATCAGGAGAACAAGTGGCCCGCGTAATTGTGAATGTCATGCTGAAACCAGAGATTCTCGACCCGCAGGGGCGTGCCGTTCAGGGAGCACTGGGTCGGTTAGGGCTCACCGGTGTCACCGATGTTCGACAGGGTAAGCAGTTTGTCATTGATCTTGCTGGTGAATTGGATGCTGATCGATCAGCCACACTCGAGAAACTTGCGGGGGAATTGCTGAGCAATCCGGTCATTGAGGATTTCAATCTCACGGTTGTGGAGTAGTGGTGAACGACCGGATTGATTCTGCTCGGATAGATTCTGCTCGGATAGGCGTGGTGACTTTCCCCGGATCCCTCGATGACCGAGATGCCGCTCGGGCAATCAGAATCGCCGGAGGTGACCCAGTTGAACTGTGGCACGGCGATAGTGACCTGAAGAATGTCGATGCAGTGGTACTT
>CAITYI010000324.1 GCA_903896585.1 uncultured bacterium | reverse complement strand
GGTCCACTGGAAGTCAATCGCGGCAAGGTGAAGAACCCGCTATTCGGAGCATTCTTCAGCGCAGCACAGCAAGCCGGTTACCCGTTGACCGAGGACGTGAACGGCTACCAGCAAGAAGGCTTCGCACCATTTGACGGCAGTGTTCGTCGAGGCCTGCGAGTTTCTGCATCTACCGCGTATTTGCGCCCAGTCAAGGGCCGTCCCAATCTCACCATTAAAACCAAGTCACTTGCCACGAAAATTCTGTTCGAGGGCAAGAAGGCCGTGGGCGTTGAAGTCCTGCACAAAGGCAAAAAAAAGATCACCTACAAGTGCAAGGAAGTAATTTTGTGCGGTGGAGCCATTAACTCACCACAGTTACTGCAACTTTCCGGAGTGGGCGATTCCGAGCTCCTCAAGAGCGTGGGCATTGAGCCGGTCCACCATCTTCCCGGCGTTGGACAAAATCTTCAGGACCACCTCGAGGTATATGTCCAGCACTCCTGTAAGCAACCGGTTTCGCTCAATCCCAATCTAGCTTTTTGGAAGCGGCCATTCATTGGTGCCGCCTGGCTGTTTTTCCGAAAAGGCCCGGGTTCGTCCAATCATTTCGAGGGTGGCGGCTTCGCCAGGTCAAATGATGACGTTGACTACCCCAATCTGATGTTCCACTTCCTGCCCATTGCGGTGCGCTACGACGGCACGGCTCCCGAGGGTGGTCACGGCTATCAGGTTCATATTGGACCCATGTATTCGAATTCCCGCGGGAGCGTCAAGATCAAAAGCGCTGACCCTACCGCCGCACCGGCAATACTTTTTAACTACCTCTCCACCGCCGAAGATGAACGAGAATGGGTCGAAGCGGTGGAAGTATCCCGAAAAATTCTCGGCCAATCCGCATTCGATCCGTATTCAGCTGGCGAGATTTCCCCAGGGGCGAGCGTGAAAACTCGCGAGGAAATCCTCGAATGGGTTAAAAAGGACGGTGAAACCGCCTACCATCCCTCCTGCACCTGCAAAATGGGCCTCGACGACATGTCGGTCGTCCACCCCGATTCACTCAAGGTGCACGGACTGGAAGGTGTGCGGGTGGTCGATGCCTCGGTCATGCCGGTAGTGACCAACGCGAATATTTATGCCCCCACCATGATGATCGCCGAAAAGGCGGCCGACCTGATTAAAGGTAACAATCCCCTCCCACCTGAGCCAATCCCCTTTTATCGGCACCAAAAGTCTTAATAATTAGCGGGGGATCGAGCGCACCACGTGGGAAACGCACCACGTGGAAAAATTGAAGGAAGTGAGAAAGTCGTGAGCGAACTGCACATCAACGGCACTTGGGTTGGTGCCACCGGTGGGGCAGCACGCGAAATCCAATGCCCCGCCGACCAAACATTGGTGGCAACCGTTGCCGAAGCCGCCCCCGCCGATGCCCTTCGCGCGATTGCGGCCGCCCGGGCCGCTTTCGACGGTAACTGGTGGAAATCCACTTCGGTGATTGAACGCGGTCAAATTTTGGAACGAACTGCCGCCTTAATGGAAGATCGGCTCGAGGAGTTCGCTCGGGCCGAATCCCTGGATACCGGCAAAAGACTGGTCGAAGCGCGCTATGACATCACCGACTCCATTAGATGCGTGCGGTATTTCGCGCAGTTGGGACCCACATTTTCAGGTCGCAAGGTAGACACCGGAGATCCGAAAATCGAATCCCGGGTGCAATATGAACCCGTCGGTGTTGCCGTATTGATTACCCCATGGAATTACCCACTGCTCCAGGCAACCTGGAAAGTGGCTCCCGCCATTGCTGCCGGCTGCACATTTATTCTCAAGCCCAGTGAACTCACCCCCAATACTTCCATCCTGCTCATGCAGGCTCTGGTGGATGCTGGTCTGCCCCCGGGTGTCGGGAACCTGATTCTTGGCGCCGGCTCAGCAATTGGCGACACTCTCACCGCCAGCCCTGATGTGGACATGGTGTCTTTCACCGGCGGATTGGAAACCGGTAAGCGCGTGATGGCGAGCGCAGCCGCAACAATTAAAAAGGTGGCACTCGAACTGGGCGGTAAAAACCCCAATGTGGTGTTCGCTGATGCCAACATTGAGGCCGCACTGGACAATGCGCTCACCGCGATCTTCTTGCATTCAGGTCAAGTATGTTCGGCAGGTTCACGGTTGATCATTGATAAGTCAATTCACGACTCTTTTGTGGAACAACTCGTTGCCCGAGCCAAGCAGATTCGACTTGGCGGCCCATTCGATGACAATGCCGAGACCGGCGCCCTGATTAGTGCGCAGCACCGGGAAAAAGTGCATGCATTCGTCACCGCTGGAATAGCAGAAGGCGCCACGCTGTTGTGCGGCGGTCAACCAGTCAATGGACCCGGATACTTTTATCCGCCGACCATCTTGGGTAACTGCGACACCACCATGCGCTGTGTCCAAGAGGAATCATTCGGGCCCGTACTCACCATTGAAACTTTCACCACCGAGGAACAAGCCGTCGCCCTAGCAAATGACACCTACTACGGGCTTGCCGGTGCAGTGTGGACACAGGATGCCGGCAAATCTCAGCGCGTTGCGAATGCCCTTCGCCACGGAACGGTGTGGATCAACGACTTCCACCCTTATGTGCCACAAGCCGAATGGGGTGGGTTTAAGCAGTCCGGCATTGGTCGCGAACTCGGCCCCAATGGACTCCTCGAATATCTCGAAGCCAAGCACGTGTACCAGAACACCAACCCGGCACCATCAGGTTGGTTTAGTTCAGCCACATAAAAGGAGTGCCCATGACGACCACAACAGAAAACGCGTCCACAGACAGCGGTGCTGGCGGAAAAGAACCGGCCATTTCGGTCCGCAATCTGTGGAAAATTTTTGGGCCGACCCCCAATGCGATCGTTGGCACTCCCTTTGCTGATTTGAGTCGACCTGAACTACTGAAGGAAACCGGCTGTGTCGCCGCCGTGCGTGATATTTCATTCGATGTCGCAGATGGCGAAGTCTTTGTTGTTATGGGTCTATCCGGTTCGGGCAAGTCAACTCTCGTTCGCTGCCTCACTCGTTTGATCGAACCAACAACGGGTCAGGTCCTGATTGAAGGCGAAGACATTCTTGGGGCTTCCGCTTCCAGATTACGTCAATTACGCCGAACAAAATTCTCCATGGTCTTTCAGCACTTTGGGCTGCTCCCCCACCGGTCGATCATTGACAACATCGCCTACTCACTCGAGGTCAATGGCGTAAAGAAAGATAAACGCCACGCACGTGCCAATGAAGTAATTGAACTTGTTGGTCTCACCGGGTATGCGAATCACTACCCGGAGCAACTCTCCGGTGGCATGCAGCAACGGGTAGGACTTGCCCGAGCACTTGCCGTGAACCCCGAGGTGATGTTCCTCGATGAACCCTTTAGCGCACTTGACCCACTTATTCGGCGGGACATGCAAAATGAAATTGTCCGACTCCATCACGACCTCAACACCACCATGGTGTTCATTACTCACGATCTTGCCGAAGCAATGCGCATTGGTGATCGGATTGCGATTATGCGTGACGGAGCCATGGTGCAGATCGGCACACCCACGGAGTTGGTACTGAACCCCGCAGACGATTACGTTGCCGACTTCACCAACGACATTCCCAAGTCACATGTCCTGTGCGTCCAGGACATTGCTCGCCCGCTTGGCGATCGCTCAGTCAGCACAACACAAGCCATTGAGTCCGATGTCATTGTTCGCTCGGTCATGCATCGAATCATGAGTGACCCCGATCCAATTAACGTGGTCAAAAACGGCCAAGTTATTGGAGTTGTCGGGCGCGAGGAACTCACTACCGTCTTTGCTGAAGATATTAATAAGGAACTCACCGCATGAAAGCGTGGGTCGATGAACACGTACCCGAATTTTTTCGACGAAAATGGGTCCTGATTGTTGGACTCCTGATTGCATGGTTCGTCCTTGGTCGAATCTTCAGGGGTGTGCACACCCTGGATCTTCCTAATGCCGAAGACACTCCCACCACCGCATTCCTTGGAGACATGGCCGCGAACATCCGAGCGGCAAGAGCTGAAAACCCCGTATTCGTATACGTGTTCAATCCATTCCGACAGGGAATTGAAAGTTTTATTGAGGTCATTCGCCTGACCATTTCCGAGCCGGCCTCCGGCGCGGTGATCCCACTTATTGGCTGGTTCGGGGTTTTGGCTCTGATCGGTTTCATTGTGTTCGCCACCTCAAATTGGCGCACTTCACTTTTGTCCATGGTGCTGATCCTTGGGTGCGGGATTCTTGGCATGTGGACCTATTCAATGGACACCCTTGCCCTCACGCTGGGCGCAGTTATTTTATCGCTTGCCATTGCACTGCCCATTGGCATCTGGGCCGGACTCAACGACAAAGTGATGACCGCGGTGAGACCCATTCTTGATTTAGCTCAGATCACGCCAACACTGGTGTACCTGGCTCCCCTTGCCTTGGTCTTTCTTATTGGTGTTGCCGCGGCAACCATCGCGACCATGATTTACAGCATTCCCATTGGTATTCGAATCACCGCCCATGCAATTCGCAGTTTGCACAATGGCCCGATCGAAGCAGCAGAGTCAATGGGTTCAACCCGTTGGCAAAAACTCACCAAAGTACAACTACCCATGGCTAAACGAACAATTATTTTGGGCGTTAACCAGACCACACTCGCCGCACTTTCATTCGTGGTCATTGCAGCATTAATTGGTGCTCCCGGTTTGGGCGAACCGATTGTGCGCGCTTTATCGATTCGAAGTATTGGCGATGGCGTTACCGCCGGTCTTGCCGTGGTGCTGCTCGCAATCATGCTGGACCGGGCAACCACGGCCGCGGTCGTTAAGAGTAATCAAATTCCACTCACCGGTCAGCCTCTTCTGCGCCGGCGAATCGGTCTGATTGTCGCTGGCATTGCCACAATCGTGGCAATCTTGCTGTCCCGCCAGCAATTGTGGGCCGCAGTCTTCCCAGACGCCCTGAATTTCAACGAAGCAATTGGTGGTGGAGCAGATTCGTTTACCGAGTGGTTCACCTCCACCTTCTATTTCTTCACCACCACATTCAATGAAACATTCACCGTCTACATTCTTAACCCCATTGAATACTTATTGGCTGATTCCCCGTGGTATTTGACGGTCATCATGATTTCGGTGATTGCCGCCATTATTGGTGGGCGCGGTGTCGCGCTTTTGTCGGCAGTGCTGCTTCTCCTTATTGTCTGGATTGGCTTGTGGAATGACACCATGATCACCCTCACCCAGGTCCTCATGGCAACCGTGATTGTCATGGTGATTGGCGTGGCTCTCGGAGTTGCCGCCGGGCGCAGCGAGAAAGTGGAACGAGTCCTCAAACCGTTCCTCGACGCCGGGCAAACCCTGCCCGCATTCGTGTACCTGGTCCCGGTGTTGGCACTATTCGGCCCCACCCGATTCGCTGCGATTGTCTGTGGGGTGTTTTATGCAGCACCCGTGGTGGTGCGCATTGTTGCCGATGGTGTGCGTGGGGTTCCCAAGGAAATGGTCGAGGCAGCGATCGCATCTGGGTCAAGCACGACCCAAGTTGTTACAAAAGTGCAACTTCCCGCCTCCAAGAAATCCCTACTTTTGGGGGCGAATCAAGGTTTAATCTTTGTACTGGCCGTCGTTATCATCGGCGCGCTTGTTGGAGCAGGTGGCCTCGGCTACTTGGTTCTGCAAGGAGCTTCCAAACCCGAGCTCCAAGGAAAGGGCCTAGCCGCAGGTTTGGCTATTGTTCTCCTTGGAATTGTTATGGACCGGATCGCACATTCGAGTGCGAAACGGAGTTAGACGTCTACCCAGGTTGGGTGGCACGGAAAGAAGGGGAAACCGAATGAGGAGAAACCTCACCAAGCGCATGGCCGCGCTGCCACTGTTGGCAGTAGCCGGTCTTGTGCTCGCAGGTTGCGGCGACAGCGTCAACGACGCCGCAAGTGAGACTGCAGCTACCGAAGCAGCTACCGAAGCAGCTACCGAAGCAGCTACCGAAGCAGCTACCGAAGAAGCCGTTGAGACCGTTGCATGTGGCGATGTCGCCATTGCCATGCATGGCTGGGTTGGCTACACCGCCTCAGCACAGGTTGTTGCCGAAGTTGCCAAGAACGCACTTGGCTGCACCGTGGAACAGACTCAGCTTGAGGAAGCCGGCGTCACCTACGACGCCATGGAAGCCGGTTCCATCGACGTAATCGTTGAAGACTGGGGCGGCGGCCGCTGGAAAGAGTGGGTAGACCGTGGAGCAATCCAAGAAGTTGGACCTAATGGCAATATTGGTTTGATCGGTATGTACGTTCCTCAGTGGATGGCCGATGAATACCCAGATATCACCGATGGCACCAAGCTCAACGAATACGCAGAGCTGTTCCAGACACCGGAAACCGGCGACAAGGGCGCTTGGTATGAAGGTCCCCCCGGATACACCACCATTGGTGAGAAGATCATCGATGCATACAGCCTGAACTACCAGGTTGTTTCCACCGGTTCCGAAGCCGCTCTGATCGAGCTCTTCACCCAGGCAACCGAAAACAAGACTCCGGCCCTCGGATACTTCTACGAGCCACAGAACTTCTTGGCTCAGGTTCCACTCGCTCGGGTTAACTTCCCCGCCAGCGACTGGAGCGCACCCGAAGAAGCCAGTGGCTTGACCGACTACCCAGAGTCACCACTGAT
>CAITYI010000323.1 GCA_903896585.1 uncultured bacterium | reverse complement strand
TGCGATCTCGGCCAACTCGGTATTACCGGCACAACGAACACCCATCACACTTTTTACTTCAGATTCACTGAAACTTGTTGGCGAGTTATCAAGTCCACCGAATCCTCAAGCAACGGTGATCTGTGTTCATCCACTTCCAACCCATGGTGGCATGATGGACAGTCACATTTTCCGAAAAATGTCGTGGCGGCTTCCAGCTCTTGCAAATATCGCGGTACTCAGGTTCAACACGCGCGGAACTTCGAGCGCGGCAGGCACCAGTGAAGGTTCATTTGACCAAGCAGAAGGTGAAGGCCTTGACCTTGATTCAGCAATCACTTTTGCGGTGGAGCATGAGCTGCCCAATATTTGGGTTATTGGTTGGTCATTTGGCACCGACGTCATACTTAAGAATCTCAGCAATCCCGCCGTCAAGGGGGTAATTCTGTTGTCACCACCCCTCCGCCACACAAGCGATCAGGAATTGAGTCGGTGGTCGGGCACGGGAATGACCGTCGTTGCCCTTATTCCTGAACTAGATGACTATGTGAGGCCAGATCAGGCAGTGCAAAGATTTGCGCAAGCCTTGGACATTCGGGTGGAGGCGGTGGCAGGGGCTAAGCACTTATGGGTCGGTGAAAAGTATGTGTACCTAGTTCTTAACCGGGTGGTGGAACTAGTGGCCCCGACCCATGCACCACTTGCCACCGAATGGGATGGCCCCATGCAACGTTGGACGGACTTCTAGGATCCCAGATTTTCACTAGGCAGATTGTCGCTAATGAGGGCGGCGAAAGCCTCAGCACCTTTTTTACTGAGATGAACCTTGTCCGAGACGAAAAAATCCGGACGATCTTTAGACGTAGATTTCCAGTCAGCGACAACAACATTGGGGTAGTCCGGGGCAACTTTTGCGATTACTGCATTATTGGGCCTTTCCCAAGAACGCGGCATTGAGCTATTTATCAGGATGACTTTCGGATAATTGGTGAGTTGATCAAGAAGATCTCTCAACATGCTTTCTGGCATCACGCCATTGGTCCCCGGGTGTATTGCTACAACATCGGCCAGCAGGTCGCGCTTGGAAAGTTTCTTGACTCGACCAATGAAACCACCAGGAAAGCGAGAGACGGACGCATCGATGGAGGTACCGGGAACTGTTTCCTCAATCGCATTTCGCGCACCGAGAACCACTGAGTCACCGATCACGCTGAGCGGCGCTGGATTGGCAATTGGCTCAGATTCGATTTCAGTGTCAGGCCCAGCCTCAGGCCAAGTCTCAGTCCCAGTCTCAGTCCCAGTCTCAGTCCCTGTCGCCGCGCTCGGATTGGGTTGTGGTGGTGGTGGCTGTGGTGGTGGCTGTGGTGGTGGAGACGCGTTGAGTGGTAAATCATCTATCAGGACTTCGTTGACATTGCCTATTGCCGCGGCAACGTCGGGTGCGACTGCGGCCGTGGATGGAACCAATGCGAGTGCCATTGCGGTGGCACAAACAATGATTGCTGTGACGAGACCTGCCGCCGTTGCAAGTACGCGCTCTTTTACTCCTGCCGATCCAGATTTAAGTCTTTTCCACGTGCGGCCAAGTGCTCCCCTTCGAATCGGCATTTCCACGAACCTAAAACTCAGTTCCGCAATGCCGAGGGTCAGGGCCATGCGTAGCGCGAAGAGTGGAAGTCCCTCAAGTGGAATGTCTTGACCCGGTCGGGTCACCATAAAGATTGGCCAATGCCACAGATAGATTCCATAGGAACGCTGTCCGAGGTAGCGCAGGGGAGCTACGCCCAACCAGGCACCAAGGGGGAGTGCCGGATGGGTCGCCAAGGCGATGGACCCGGCCACAACGACAGCGAGAACGAGGAAACCACCTCGGTAAAGAAACGGATTGAATTCTGAACTGAAGAGGTAGAAGCCAAAAATCAAGGCGATGGTGGCAACACCAATGGCGGTGAGAAAGATTTTTGCCGGACGCGCAATCGTGATAGGCAGCCGACCGGGGCGCCAGACGGTAGCGAGCGCGGCTCCAATGAGTAGGCCCATGGCATGCGAATCCGCACCGAAGTAGGCGCGACTGGGATCAGCAAACTCTGGCATGCCCTGGGACGTCGCGATAAAGAACATCCACCCAGTTGAGGCGAGGGCACCGAAAAGTGCGACCAATCCAACTGCACCTCGGGAGAATTTACGGATCACAAGGAATGCGATGAAGGGCCAAATTAAGTAGAACTGTTCTTCAACCGCCAAAGACCATAAATGATTAAGTAATGCGGGGCGACCGGTAAATTCGAAATATGAATGGTCGGCAATGATGTACCACCAGTTGTTCACATAGAAAATGGATGCGAGGGCATCGGCTCGGAAACTGGCTGCGCTATCGCGGTAAACGAGAGCCACTGCAATCCCCACAACCACCAGCATCAGGAACAGAGCAGGCAGCAGCCGCCGAGCTCGACCCAGGTAGAACTGCTTGAAGTTGATTGTTCCCGAGCGTTGAAATTGTTCCAGGATCAGTGAGGTAATGAGAAAACCACTAAGGACGAAAAAGACATCTACGCCAAGAAATCCACCGGGAAGGGGATCAAATCCTGCGTGGTAGAGCAGTACGCCAATAATTGCTACCGCCCGGAGGCCATCGAGGCCGGGAAGGTATCCCATTTCCCCCTGAGCCCGACCACCATCGAGGTTCCACGGGGGGGAAGGCATGCCCCTATGGTAAGTGGTGCGCGGTTTAGATCATGAGTTGGTGAATCGGTTAATTTCAGAAAGTGTTCTGGAACGCAGTTCACCGTCAATGACGCCGAGACCAGCCTTGGGAGCCAGGCAGAGCACACCGACTTTCCCTTGATGCTGATTCTGGTGTACTTCGAAGGCCGCCTGACCGGCTTCTTCGAGTGGAAATGACTTGGAGAGGGTCGGGTGGATCATTCCTTTGGCGATAAGCCGGTTGGCTTCATAGGCCTCTCGGTAGTTTGCGAAATGGCTGCCCACGATTCGCTTGAGGTTCATCCAGAGGTAGCGATTGTCATATTCATGCATGAATCCGGTAGTCGAGGCGCATGTGGCGATGGTCCCACCACGTTTGGTCACATAAACACTTGCTCCGAATGTTTCTCTTCCGGGGTGCTCGAAGACGATATCGGGGTCTTCGCCACCTGTAAGTTCGCGAATTTTCTTGCCGAAACGCTGCCATTCTTTTGGATCCTGAGTGTGCGGGTCTTTCCAAAATTTATAATTTTCAACACTGCGGTCAATCACATGTTTCGCTCCCATGTCCCGACAAATTTGCGCCTTCTCCGGGCTGGACACAACGCACACCGGGATGCCACCGCCATTGAGGGTGTATTGGGTGGCGTAACCGCCAAGACCACCGGATGCACCCCAAATCAGGACAATGTCACCCTGCTTCATTCCTGCGCCGTTGCGAGATACCAGTTGTCGATACGCGGTGGAGTTCACAAGTCCTGGGCTGGCCGCTTCTTCCCACGTCAGATGCTCAGGTTTAGGCATGAGTTGGTTGGCCTTGACTACGGCAAATTCCGCAAGTCCACCGAAATTAGTTTCAAAACCCCAGATCCGTTGCTCGGGGTCCATCATGGTGTCGTTGTGCCCCATGGGTGATTCCAGCTCAACACTCAAGCAGTGAGCGACTACGCGATCCCCGGGGGCAAATGCGTTGACTCCCGGCCCAACTCGCAGAACTACGCCGGCCGCGTCTGAACCGATAATGTGATACGGCAGATCGTGACGTTGGCCGTTGGGGTTTGCCTTGGCGTATTTTTCGAGGAATCCGAAAGTTGAAACCGGCTCAAAAATACTTGTCCACACGGTGTTGTAGTTGATACTGGAGGCCATGACCGCAATCAATGCCTCGCCCGCGACCAGTTCGGGGACCGGAACCTCGTCGATGTGCATACTGGTCCGAGGATCCTTGTCTTGGAATTTCATGCCTTCGAACATCCCGACATCTGACTTGTGGACCGTTACCGCCCGATATGTGGAAGGAATCTCCAAAGATTCAAATACTTCTCGACCGGATCGATTCTCGATGGCATCAATAATTTCCTGCATGAAGGTATTAAACCCAAGGAAATGGGATCTAGTTGGATAATTGCCACACCAATACGCCAATGGTGATTGTGAGTCCCATCACGCCAATCGCTGCCAGGCGGTAGATCCGCTTCACAAGACCAATGACGAGAGTCGCACCAAAGGCCCCGACCAGTAGGGCAGCACCTGGATGATCCAGCAGCGACAGATCAGGAATGTTGAACAAATTCAATGAGTACCCCTCCGCAATCACGTGGATGAGCAAAATTCACCAAACTCCCGGCGGTGCCGCCCCGGGGCTCAGGGTAGAGCATTCTGACGCCACGAGATTGAAGTATCCGGGCAACCTCTACCACGTCTTTCACGCTGAATGCCAATTGTTGAATCCCAGGTCCCTGTTTAGCCAGAAACTTGCCAATAGTCGTGTCAGGCCCTAATGGTGCCAGCAACTGAATCTCCGATTTCCCTTCTGAAAATTTGAGCATTGCTTCTTCGACGCCTTGCTCCTCATTCACTTCGGTGTGATGACATTGCAAACCTAAGGATCCTTCATAAAAGGCTAATGACTCTTGAAGATTCGGTACCGCAATCCCGACATGATCAAGTCCAAGAATCAAATGCGAAATTTCATTAGTCACCCCAGATATAGCACTCATGGAACTAATGTTGGCATATGCAGAGTCTGGTATTGGGGAAGCGGGTTGTGATATGAACGACAGCAGGATTACAGCACACACAGATGAACCATCCGTGTTGGTTGCCGGGGCACGCACACCCATGGGACGACTCCAAGGATCGCTGAAGTCTATGAGCGCCGCGGACCTTGGTGGGGTAGCCATTAAGGGTGCTTTGGAAAAAGCGGGTGTTGGTCCGGAGTCGGTGGACTACGTGATCATGGGTCAGGTGCTCCAGGCCGGCGCAGGTCAGATCACAGCCCGTCAGGCTGCGGTCAAGGCAGGTATCAGCATGAATGTCCCGGCCTTGACCATTAACAAGGTGTGCCTCTCCGGGCTGGATGCCATTGCGTTGGCAGACCAACTAATTAGGGCCGGTGAAGCCGAGTGCATTGTTGCCGGCGGCATGGAATCAATGACAAATGCTCCCCATTTGCTGGTCGGATCACGGGAAGGAGTCAAGTTTGGGGATTGGAAGATGATCGACTCCATGGCTTTCGACGGTCTTACCTGCGCATTCGATCTGTGCGCCATGGGGGAATCAACCGACAACTACAACACTCGATACGGACTTACCCGGGAATCCCAGGACGAGTTTTCCCAACTTTCCCACGCCCGAGCCGCACGTGCGCAGGAGGCGGGTTATTTCGATGTGGAAATTGTGAATGTGGAAGTTCCACAGCGCAAGGGTGAGCCAATAGTTGTGTCCCGTGATGAAGGCATTCGAGCCGAAACAACGGTCGACGGACTCTCCAAGCTTCGCCCCGCCTTCAACCGTGAAGGAACCGTCACTGCTGGCAATGCTTCGCAGATCTCAGATGGAGCCGCAGCGGTTGTTGTCATGAGCAAATCCAAGGCCGAGTCACTAGGCCTGTCATGGATTGCCGAAATCGGAGCTCATGGCAATGTTGCCGGACCAGATGCCAGCCTGCACGAACAACCGGCACAGGCAATCCTGGCCGCGTGCCGCCGCGCGGGTCTTGATCCCGCGGAGATTGATCTCTTTGAATTAAATGAAGCTTTCGCAGCGGTGGGTCTGGTTTCCATGCAAGTGTTACAGCAAGCTGGCGCCTTGGCTGATGCCGACCATGTGAACGTTAATGGCGGGGCCATCGCCTTGGGTCATCCCATTGGAATGTCTGGTGCTCGGTTAGTGCTGCACCTGGCCCATGAATTGCGCAGACGAGGTGGCGGAATCGGTGCAGCAGCCCTATGCGGTGGGGGTGGGCAAGGCGATGCATTGCTCATTAAGGTTCCCACTGCAGATTGACATTTTCTGCTCGCTTCACCACGGTGCGGAGTTTCATGTCGGTGTCCCGATACCTGCTGGCTGGGCGAGGCAATAGCCTGAGCGCGTGATCAATTGGTCAGCCGTCCTCGGTGAGGGTGGCTCGCGAGACATTGCTCGAGCCATCACTGCTGTTGAGAACTCGAGTGAGATCGGGGCTGAGATTCTGGCTCAGCTCCCCATGCCGACCGCCCATGTCATTGGTTTGACCGGCCCGCCAGGTGTCGGGAAGTCCACATCCACATCTGCTCTTGTCGGAAAACTACGTGCAAATGGTCGGCGGGTGGCGGTTCTTGCCGTTGATCCTTCTTCGCCCTTTAGTAAGGGTGCACTGCTGGGCGACCGGATTCGGATGCAGGAGCACGCCAGTGACGCCGGTGTTTATATTCGATCCCTTGCCGCTCGGGGTCACCTTGGTGGGTTGACGGAAACAACCCTCGACGTTATCACCGTCCTCAGCGCCGCAGGTTTTGACTCGATCATTGTTGAGACGGTCGGGGTCGGACAGTCTGAAATTGATATTGCCTCGGCAGCGGACACGACGATTGTGATCACCGCCCCTGGTATGGGCGATGGCATTCAAGCTGCGAAAGCGGGAATATTGGAAATCGCTGATATTTTTGCGGTGAATAAAGCTGATCGCGATGGTGCCGAAGTAGCAGTACGTGAGTTGAAGTCAATGATCAGCCTCGCCCCAGGATCAACCGGCTGGGTCCCACCGGTCATTCCAACAGTCGCGACTACCGGAGAAGGCTTTGAGGAACTAACGTCGGCCATCGCAGATCACCTCAGTTACCTGCAGGAATCAGGAGATCTTGATCGCCGGCGCGAGCAACGTCTACGTGACTACCTTGTCGCGCGTGCCATTGCAGTAGCCCACCGACAAATTCACAACAGAGAGGCCGCGGGTCAACTTGCGCATCGGGTGGCAGGAGGTGACCTCAGTAGAGCCAGTGCATTGGAGTTACTTGTCAGCGAGTTCTCCGTTGACGAGCACCAGGAGAATTGATCAGGTCCGCAATTGCCGCGCTGAATTGGCCGCTGACAACTTGATCCATAGTTATTTCCTCAAGCACTGAGCGCATCGCAGCTCTCAAAGCGATCCACACGTCCACTAGGGAACTATCCGGGTGAACAACATCCTCGGGACGTTGGCCGCGGACCGCCGCAAGTGGACCATCAAGTGCTCGGACAACGTCTGCCACCGAAATGGAGTCAGGTGGTGAGGCCAAGCGGTATCCGCCTTCAGGGCCCCTTTTACTCATGACAATATTCGCCTGTCGCAATTCCCTTAAAATTCCTTCGAGGAACTTGGCCGGTATTCCTTGGGACTGGGCAATGTGTTCACTGGTCACCAATTGGGTGGGGGTCTTTGCATAAGCGCGGGCCAATTCAACGACGGCGCACATGCCATAGTCAGCTCGGGCAGAGACATACATGGGAGAAGTCAAGCATAGATAGAACCTTGCCGCGATGTACTCTGAGGGAACACCTCAAGTTGTTGTGAGAATA
>CAITYI010000322.1 GCA_903896585.1 uncultured bacterium | reverse complement strand
GGCACCGGCCTTGGCCTTGCGATTGTGAAACATGTGTGCCAAAACCATGGGGGCGAATGCACGGTGTGGTCTGAAGTAGGCACCGGTTCCACCTTTACCCTGCGCCTCCCTGCCTACAACCCCATGTTGGATGATTCCCGTGGACCACGGGAATTCACCATGGACACTTTGTCTGTAGTGCGAGGGAAACCAGCATGACGAGAATTCTTGTTGTCGAAGACGAAGATTCCTTCTCTGATGCTTTGTCTTTCATGCTACGCAAGGAAGGCTATGAAGTATTCGTGGCTGCAGATGGCAACGCCGCACTCACCGAGTTTGATAAACACGGTCCGGATCTGATTCTGCTGGACCTCATGTTGCCGGGAATCTCAGGAACGGAAGTGTGCCGCACTATTCGCGGTAAGTCTTCTGTACCCATCATCATGGTTACCGCCAAAGACGGTGAAGTGGACAAAGTCGTCGGATTGGAACTCGGGGCTGACGACTACGTGACCAAGCCGTTCTCCTCTCGCGAATTACTCGCACGCATCCGGGCAGTCCTCCGCCGACATGGTGAACATGAAGAACTGTTGCCACCAACGGTCGAAGCCGGGGGTGTTCGTATTGACGTAGAACGTCACGTGGTGTCAGTTCGTGGATCGAATGTCACCATGCCGCTCAAGGAATTCGATTTACTCGAGTTTCTCGTGCGAAATTCAGGGCGGGTGCTCACCCGGAACCAATTGATTGACCGAGTATGGGGTGCCGACTACGTCGGTGATACCAAGACTCTCGACGTACACATCAAGCGGTTGCGGGCGAAAATTGAAGTGGACCCAGGCAATCCGGTGCACATTCTCACCGTGCGGGGCCTGGGCTACAAGTACGAGATTTAATCTTTACCAGGTCCGCTCATCCCCACTTGGTAGTGTCCGCCCCGTGATTACACCGTGGTAGGTCTAGGCACCGTTATCAACGTCGCAGCGATTGTGGTCGGGTCGCTGATTGGTCTGGCGCTCGGTAATCGACTGCCTGAGCGAACTCGTGCGGTCGTCACCGATTCCCTCGGCATGTTGGTGCTTGTTATTGCAGCTTTCAACATCAGCGCCTTGACCGACCAAGCCTGGATTGACATGGTGGGCGGAGCAGCAACCCTGTTGATTGTGCTGGGTTCATTAATCGTGGGTGGAATTATTGGTTCGCTACTGCGCATTGAAAGCCGGCTCGAGTCATTTGGTAGCTGGATCCAAAGTAAATTCTCCAAGGGAGGTGACACAGGTGGCCGCGCCCGGTTTATTGAAGGTTTTGTCGATGCCAGTTTGATTTTTTGTATCGGGCCGCTAGCAATCCTTGGTGCATTAAGCGATGGCTTGGGTCTGGGCATTGAACAGCTTGCCCTGAAGTCGGCAATCGACGGATTCGCTTCGATTGCATTTGCAGCCACCATGGGTTGGGGGGTTATGGCCGCTGCGATCGCGGTGGGTATTTATCAGGGGGCAATCACCATAATTTCAATGTTTGCCGGATCATTTCTCACCGAAGCGCTTGTTGCGTCGATCACCGCAACAGGTGGTGTGCTGTTAATTGGTGTGGGTCTGCGGACTCTGCGCATTAGGTCTGTTGCGGTAGGAGACATGCTCCCGGCCCTCATTATTGCCCCACTGCTTACCTTGATTGTGGCAAGGTTCATGGGTTGAACTAGTTCAAGGGTCAAGCGCCTCCGGGTGCAATGCCTTCGTAGACACCCGTCGGGGGCACGGTTAAAACCTGCATATCTACCGCACCGGACTTCTCAAATTGCAGGGTGACGGGGATGTAGGTACTCGGCCCAACATTGAGTGCAATCGTGTTGATGTAATACACCGACTCCCAACCAAATGGGATCGAATCATTGGCGGGGATTTCCACGGTGGAGCCCACAATTTCGGCAGGTTCCCCATTAATGAACGCCTGCACGAGGCGATCGTCAATGGGCCCAAAGTTTGCGATTCGCATGAGCAGCGTCCCGGTTGTGCCCGGGCCGGTGACCAAAGTGGCGTTATCAATAGACAGGGTGCCAATTGTGGCCTGCACGCCGGTGCCGGGCGCGGTGGTGGACTGAACGTTGGTGGAGGCATCGATCCCGTTAAAACACCCGGTCAGGCCCGGCACGAGGAGGCCAAGGCTTGCGGTGATAACAGCTATTTTGGTTGGTCCGTGGATTCGATTGGTCGCACTGGGAGTCGGGGTCACAGGGGGAGAATACCTGTTGGCCCATCTGAGTGTGTTCTGTGGGGAAATCCGAGGTCGGCAGCCGAAAAATCACTGCCTCCGGCTGGGGAATGTGCTCGTGGTAAAGTTGGGGACTCTGAAAGGGGTCCATTCATATGGCGTTCAAGGTTGGCGAAACAGTTGTCTACCCCCATCACGGGGCCGCACTCATTGAAGCGGTCGAAATGCGGAAGATTAAAGGCGAGGACCGGGAGTACCTGGTGCTCCGGGTGGCTCAAGGCGATCTCACCGTCCGCGTCCCCTCAGACAATGTGGATCTAGTCGGTGTTCGCGATGTCGTTGATGCTGCCGGTTTGGACCGGGTTTTTGGGGTGCTTCGCCAGCCATACACGGAGGAACCCACGAACTGGTCCCGCCGCTACAAGGCTAATCTGGAAAAGCTCTCTTCGGGAGACGTCATCAAG
>CAITYI010000321.1 GCA_903896585.1 uncultured bacterium | reverse complement strand
TGATGAACCCGTGGACCAGGAATCGTGCAACTTTGCCCAACCAAATTCCCGTGAAGACATCAGGATGACTTCCTCAGCTAATCGGGAAAGATGGACACCAATCATGGCCGCGACGAACAAAAACTCTGCGACCCAATCCCGATCACTTGTCGCGTCAATGGAGTTGCTCAACGCTTGATCAAAACCCAAGGCAATTGCCACCGTCTGCGGATCCAAACCTAAACTTGAGCCCGCTAGTGCACCCGCACCCAGAGGTGATCGCGCCGCACGCTGATCCCAATCAGCCAGACGCTCAAGGTCGCGGATTAGTGCATGGACATGTTTGGCAAGTTCATGGCCAAAAGACACCGGCTGGGCATGTTGCAAGTGAGTGAATCCAGGTGAATATGTGTCCACGTGGGCAGTCGCTTGGGTCAGGAGGGCAAGTTCCAGTTCAATCACCGCCCGAGCAATTGATCGAGCTTGATCGCGAACATAGAGTCGAAAGTCAGTGGACACCTGGTCATTACGACTGCGGCCGGCGCGCAACTTGCCGCCCACTTCGCCAAGTCGCTCAATCAGATTTCGTTCTATCGCGGTATGTACATCTTCATCGGCTGGATCAGGTGTCACATCACCTGAGAGCACTTCAATGAGCAACTGATCAAGACCTGTAAGCACCTGGACTAATTCAGCATCGGTGAGCAATCCAGCGGTGTGCAGCACTTCAGCATGTGCCTTGGTCTGAGCAATGTCATACGGGGCAAGACGCCAATCGAAGTGGGTGGACGCACTCAAGGCCGCCATTGCATCAGATGGACCAGCGGTAAACCTTCCGCCCCACAAGCGAGTTGGCTGTTCATTAGTCATGAACTACTAGTCCTTTTCATCCGTGGGCTTCAGCCCACACCAATACGGTATTGCACAAGTCGTCTGCTGCCTTCGAATCGGGCATCACAATCATGATCGTGTCATCGCCGGCCACCGTCCCCACGTTATCGAAGATTCGACTTCTATCGAGGTAACCGGCCAGGTACTGCGCGGCGCCAGGTGGGGTATGAAGGACGGCGATGTTTGCCGCCGACTGCGCCCTTAGCAAAACTTCCCCACAGACGCGAACAAGTTCCTGTTCGGAACCCCCCAAAGGGAGTGAAGTATCCGATGCGATCCGGTCAACAATGACATATCGGGATGTGCCACCAGCATCGATCTGCTTTACCGCCCCGAGGGCATCGAGATCCCGCGAAACAGTTGCTTGCGTGACCTTAAAACCCTGCTTGCGCAATAACTCAAGCAGTTCATCTTGCGATGTCACTAGGTCACTTGCAATGAGGTCAGCAACGATCGCTCTACGGGCACGCATCGTGTGTGGAGATGTCATGGGGACCCAGCCTTCACCTTTTCCGAGGCCAACTGCCATCCGAGCAATGCCTGTTCCACCTCGGTGTCGGAGATTGTCAAAGCGGGAGCCATGCGGATCGCCGTCGGTGTTACTGCATTTGCCAACACACCGGACTGCATCAACAGCGTGTTGAAGTCTTGGGCAGTCACACCAGTGAGTTCTGCTGCCAGAAGCAATCCTCGACCGCGCACCTCGGTCACAACTCCACCAGTTCGCTCGGGCAACTCCGTGGCGAAGCGATGAAACAACTCCTGGGTCCGCAGTAGAAGGTTGTCTGACTCAACAACATCCATCACGACCTGAGCGGCACGTGTACTCAGTGGATTTCCTCCGAATGTTGATCCGTGCATGCCAGGAGTAAATAACTCTGCAGCACGACCACGTGCCACGACGGCGCCAATTGGGATTCCTGCACCCAATCCTTTGGCCAACATGATCAGGTCAGGTTGCGATGACGCATCTGGAAGGTCGTGCTGGAAACCAAACCAATCCCCCGTACGACCCATTCCTGTCTGCACTTCATCAAGCATCAAAAGCGCTCCATGTTTGTCCGCAATTTCACGCGCAGCGCGCAGATACCCGGGTGGAGCCACCCTCACCCCACCTTCGCCCTGAATCGGCTCAAGCACAATTGCGGCGGTCTGATCCGTTACCGATTGCGCAAGAGCTTCAGTATCGCCAAATGGGACAACCGTGACATCGCCTGGCAGCGGGCGGAATGGGTCCTGTTTGGCCGGTTGCGCTGTCCATGAAAGTGCACCCATGGTGCGTCCGTGGAACCCGCCCTCAGCAACAACCGTGTGTGTTTTACCCGTGAGTCGAGATATTTTCAGTGCAGCTTCGTTCGCTTCTGCACCGGAATTGCAGAAGAACACTTTCGCATCGGGCCATTGAAGAATCCCAGCCAATCTCTCTGCAACATCAATCGCACCCGAATGAGCGAATAAATTACTGACATGACCCAAGGTGCCCATTTGTTCCATTAATGCATTCGTCAACCGAATATCCCCATGACCAAGTGCATTGACAGCTATTCCAGCAATCAGATCGACATATTCCTTGGATGTGTTATCCCATACGAGTGAGCTTTGACCTCGCACGAGCATGAGTGGAGGTGTCGAATAGTTAGACATAAGGCTGTGATTCCAACGCTTTTCCCATGGTGCGTTGCTCTCCGACTCATTGTTATTCATGGGAGCCCACCACAACAGTTCCTGCCCCACCATTGGTGAAGACTTCAAGTAGGAGCGCATGCGGTACTCGGCCATCGATTACGTGGGCTCGCGGAACTCCCCCCTCAACAGCACGCAGGCATGCTTCCATTTTGGGCACCATCCCAGAAGCTAAAGACGGTAAAAGTTCGCTCAATTCTTCAGTCGTAATGGATGCAATGACCTCGCTGCTCTGCGGCCAATCGCGATACAAACCTTCAACATCAGTCAACACAACGAATTTCTCTGCGCCTAATGCTTGAGCAAGAGCCGCCGCTGCTGTGTCGGCATTGACGTTCATGGTCATGCCACTTCCGTCCTTAGCAACAGTCGAGATGACCGGAATAAAGCCGCTGTTCACCAGAGTCTCTACGAGAGATGTGCTCACCTCAATAATGTCACCAACGAGCCCAATATCAACGGGCTCTCCGTTGACAGATGCTTCGCGCTTCTCCGCAAGAAGCATTCGGGAATCTTCACCGGAGACACCAACGGCACGAGGGCTAAATTCGTTGATTAAGCCAACGAGTTCACGCTGCACTTGCCCTACCAGGACCATGCCTACAACTTCCATGATCTCAGGTGTTGTCTTCCTCAACCCACCAATAAATTCAGATGTGATTCCTAACTTGTTCAGCATTTCATTAATTTGTGGTCCACCTCCGTGAACAACAACTGGGTGTAATCCTGCTTGATGGAGAAAGACAACATCCTGGGCAAACGCCCTCTGCAGTGAGACATCTACCATCGCATTTCCGCCATACTTGATCACAACGGTGGCACCGATAAATGGCTGTAACAGAGGAGAGATCTCCGCGAATAATTCCGATCCGCCTTGGGTTGCTGATGTCATGGTTTACTCATGTGGAGTACGCCGAATTCTCGTGAACATAATCTGCCGTCAAATCATTAGTCCAAATCGTCGCAGCAGACACTCCCGCATTTAGTTCCACACCAATAAAAACTTCTCGGGGCCCCATGTCAACGAGGTCACGGGGATCACCAATTTCTCCACCCCTGCTTACCGTGATTCCATTAATGGATACGTCGACTTCGGTTGGGTCAAAGGACGCAGATGTGGTTCCCAAAGCGGAAAGCACCCGACCCCAATTGGGATCTTCACCGTGAATCGCACACTTCAATAAATTGCTTCGACCAATTGCGCGGGCGGCCTCCAGGGCATCAGCTTCCGTCGCTGCTCCACTGACAGTGATCGCTATGTCCTTGGAAGCACCCTCTGCATCGGCAATTAATTGACGTGCGAGGTCGGCACAGACCTCCCACACAACGCTGGCAAATGCAGCAGCCTCAGGTGCAACACCTGAGGCTCCGTTCGCCATCAGGAGCACGGTGTCATTGGTGCTCATGCAGCCATCAGAGTCAATTCGGTCGAATGTGTGTGCGGTCGCTTGGCGTAGTGCTGAGTCTGCGACCTCGCGAGTAACTAGCGCATCAGAAGTTATGAAGACCAGCATGGTTGCCAACCCCGGTGCAAGCATGCCCGCACCTTTTGCCATTCCCCCAACGGTGTAACCAGAACCGTGAGCCACAGACACTTTAGGAACTGAATCCGTTGTCATGATTGCTGTTGCAGCCGAATCCCCGCCATCAAAACTCGCAGCTGCAAATGCGGAGTCAACTCCCCTCAATAATTTCTCCATTGGTAGCCGCTCACCAATCAGACCTGTTGAGCACACCACGACTTCGCCAGCACCAAAATCTTTCCCTACCGATTGAGCCAAACCGGCAGCATGCTCAGCAGTGATATGCGTATCGGAGAAGCCACCGGCCCCGGTGCATGCATTTGCTCCACCAGAGTTAATTACGACTATCCGTGCGCTGCCATCGGCCACTACTTGGCGCGACCAGATCACCGGAGCCGCAGCAAATGTGTTCGTGGTGAACACAGCAACCGCAACGTCACTGGGGCCTTCATTCACGATCACGGCTACATCTGGCTTTCCTGATTGCTTAATACCGGCGCGCACGCCAGCCGCCAGAAAGCCATGCGCCGCAGTCACACTCATGCGCCACCACCTGTCAATTCAAGCCCGGTGGTCTCGGGAAAACCACACATGAGGTTCGCGTTTTGCACCGCCTGCCCCGCCGCACCCTTTCCCAGGTTGTCGATGACGGACACCACCACCAATCGACCCGTGTGTTCATCTAGGGTCACCTGAATGTGCGTGGCATTGGTTCCGGTAACGCTGGAAGTCTGTGGGGATTGCCCGGTCGGCAAAACGGTCACGAAGTATTCGTTTGCGTAAGCACGCTGATAAATTGCATCGAGTTCACCAAGTGAAGCCCCCGTACGCGCTGTACAGGTCGCAATTATTCCTCTAGGCATGGGAGCTAGATACGGCGTGAAACCGATGCGTACTTGGCCACTGCCCACACCCGCAATGGTTTGTTCCATTTCGGGTGTGTGCTGATGTAAGCCCCCCACTTTGTATGCACTCATGGATCCCATGACCGTGCTCGCAAGTAGTGCCTCGGTCGCCTTGCGCCCCGCGCCCGTGGTTCCGGATGCAGCTACCACACTGATATCAGTGGCATCAATCACTCCGGCCGCATGTGCCGGCCAAAGTGCTAGAGCAACAGCCGTGGGGTAGCAACCTGGGTTCGCGATGCGGTCAGAGCGAGCAATCCGATCTCGTGCCCCTGGGAGCTCAGGCAAGCCATAGGTCCACGAACCTGCGTGTTCGCCTCCGTAATACCTGGCCCAGGCAGTTGAACTGCCTAATCGAAAATCGGCACCGAGGTCAACAATCTTGATCGAGCGAGGGACTGAGCTAAGGATATTTGCGGACAGTGACGCCGATTGACCATGTGGCAGGGCAATAAACACAACGTCTGCGTTGGACATATGAGACAGGTCGGTTGATTCGAATCGCACCCCTTCATACGCCGACACGCCAATGAGCCGGGGGTGTACGTCAGTCAGCAGCTGACCAGCTTTCTCGCCAGCGCAAGCAATTGGCGCGGAGAAGGCCGGATGACCCGCTAGGAGAGAGAGCAACTCTCCACCGGCATAACCCGAAGCCCCCACCACGACACACGATGTAGTCACCTGATAATTATACGCATACACGCATATTTATGCCCGCAGGGCGGCCCCACATTGAATAACTGCTCGCGCCAGAGCCGATTCTCGAGCCTTCGTTGTTTCATCGGCCGACAACGTGTGATCGGGACTCCTAAATCGAAGAGCAAATGCCAGAGACTTTTTGCCTTCTCCAATCTGGGGCCCACTATAAACATCAAAGAGCCGAATGGATTCCAAGAGGTCACCCGCCCCTTCGCGCAATGCCCGTTCCACACTCACGGCGTCAACGTTTATATCCACAACGAGGGCCAGGTCCTCTTTAGCCACTGGCTGTGTTGAGAATATGGGGGCACTGCGGACCAAAGGTGCAGCAGCAATGACCGTTGATAAATCAATTTCCATGGCGCACGACCGTGCCGATAACCCAAATGAATCAATGAGCGCCGGATGAAGCTCACCCGCCACCCCAATCATGTGCATTTTCCCATCGGAATCGGTTACCTGCAATTGAGCGCACCGGCCTGGGTGGAACATCGGGTCACTTGCCCGCGACACAACAAGCTCCAATCCGCATGCCTGCGTAATGGTGCGAGCCAACTGAACCGAATCGGACCAATCGAATGAGCGAGCTGGTCCCCACCACCCCGCCTGCTGGGCATCGCCAGAAAGAACCGCTCCGATATGGAATGGCTGATTCGGAAGTGCGCGCTCCAATGCCTCCCACTGGGCTTGGGTCGGTCGGTGCTCCGCGGTCATGACGGGAATTGATTCAGTTGAGACCGCGCCGTGAAAAACAGACCCAGCTTCGAAGATCGGAGTGGTCACGTGACCTCTACCGATATTGCGACGAGCCGCTGGGATCAACGTAAAGAGGATCGACGATCGCAACCACGGTTGTTCATCAGAGAGTGGGTTAGCCAAGGTTGGCATGTCGCGACGTGAATCGTGGGCGGGGATCCGGAGTGCTGTGAGGTCCAGCGGACCCACAAAGGGATAACTCAATACCTCAGATAAGCCAGCGTGAGCGAGGGCCGTACCGACCCGGCGACGCAACTTCTGCGCGTGGGTTAAGCCGCGGCCGGCGGGAGCGACCGGCAAGGTACTCGGCAGATTGGAATAACCAATGAGTCGCACAACTTCTTCCACGAGGTCAGCCTGATCAGTGATGTCTGGTCGCCAGGAAGGAACAGCAACCTCAAGTTGGCCGTCTTCGTGGATTACTCGGCAACCCACGGCGGTCAAGAGATCAACAACCTGTTGGGCCGGAATCTCCATGCCGGCAATTCGTGAAGGAAGTTGATCGGAAATCGTAATCACAGTCACCTGCATGGGTGCTTCAACCGCGTTCATACCAACATACTCACCACCACCGCATTCGAGCATCAACTCAAGTGCGCGGGCCGCAGCATATGGGGCAATGGTGCGATCAACACCTCGCTCAAAGCGCCGCGATGCTTCGCTGGATAGTTTGTATTTGCGCGAACTGCGAGCAATCGCGGTGGCGTCAAAGTGTGCTGCCTCCAGTGCAATATTGGTACTGGAATCTGAGATTTCGGCATCAAGCCCGCCCATGACACCCGCTAAGCCAATTGTTCCGCGGTCATCGAGAATTACTAAATCACTCTCTGACAATGTTCGCTCGACATGATCAAGGGTTTCGAATATCTCTCCCTCACGCGGATGCCCCGCCCGAACCATCCCTTGTAATTTATCAAGGTCAAACGCGTGCAAGGGCTGTCCGAGTTCCAGCATGACGTAATTGGTGATGTCCACCGCCAAAGAAACCGAGCGCATACCGCATTCGCGTAGGCGATTTTTCATCCATTGTGGCGTGAATGCGTGAGGATCGAAATTGACCACGGTAGACAAGGTGAAAAGATCACAGGATTCAAGGTCATCGGAGGCGCATGCTGCTGGTTTCCGGGTCTGTGTTGGAGCTGGCAAAACCGGTGTCCGATCGATCGGATCACTAAATGGCACGGAGTAGGCAATAGCGACTTCACGAGCAATACCCCGAGCAGACAGGGCATAGCCGCGGTCAGGTGTCACCGCAATTTCAAGTATTTGATCTCCGATACCGACAATGGGCTTGGCATCAGTGCCGGCTTCAGCCGTTGCCTTCGGGAGAACGAGAATTCCATCGTGATCTTCACCGAGACCCATTTCTCGCTCTGAGCAAATCATGCCGTTGGACAATTTTCCGTAAGTCTCCCGCGCCGAGATCTCAAAACCGCCAGGAAGAACGGTCCCGGGAAGAGCGACCACTACTAAATCGCCAATAACAAAGTTTTGGGCACCACAAATGATCCCCCGAATGCCGCCGTGCTCAGCACCCACATCCACCAGGCAATACCTGATGGGTTTTTTAAATTCCCTGAGTTCTTCAATGTCCTCGACATGGCCAACAACAAGGTCACCCATAAGACCTTCACCGACAACCACTACCCCCTCGACTTCAAGGCCCGCAGCGATGAGCCGCTCTGCCATGTCGCGGCCCGGGGCCAATACTCCTGTGAGTTCAGTGATCCAGCTGGCTGCGATTCGCATTACGCCTCCACCCCAAAGGCCCGAGTGAAACGAAGGTCACCCTCCACCATGTCGCGCATGTCAGTTACCCCATTTCTGAACATGAGAGTCCGCTCAATTCCCATGCCGAATGCGAAACCGGTGTAAGCATGTGGATCAATGCCGACAGCACGCAAAACCCGAGGATTCACCATTCCGCAGCCACCCCACTCAATCCATCCCTCACTGCCACAGGTCCGACATGAGGCATCGGGGTTGCCAATGGACGAGCCCCTGCACACAAAGCATTGGAGATCCACTTCAGCACTGGGTTCAGTGAATGGGAAGTATGAGGGACGTAACCGAGTCACAATTCCTGCACCAAACATTTGCTCAGCAAGATGATCGAGAGTTCCCTTAAGGTGAGCCATGGTCAGCCCGCGATCCACAGCCAAACCTTCAATTTGGTGAAAAACAGGTGTGTGCGTGGCGTCGAGCTCATCGGTTCGATAAACGCGACCGGGTGCAACTACATAAATAGGAGGGTCGCGCTCCAGCATGGCACGAATTTGAATGGGCGAAGTCTGAGTTCGGAGCACGGCACCGCTGTCGGATGAGGTGACATAAAAAGTATCCTGCATTGTGCGGGCCGGGTGATCCGCCGGAACATTAAGCGCATCAAAATTCACCCACTCCGCTTCCAACTCTGGCCCCTCTGCCACGGAATAACCCATGGCAATGAATACGTCTGCCATTGCGTCCATGAGAGTGGTCAGTGGATGTCGACCGCCCGTCCACTCGCGATCGGTTGGGACAGTGATGTCAACTACTTCTTGGAGAAGAGCTTGCTGATCGCGCAAAAGCTCCAATTCTTCTTCGCGAGAAGTTAATGAATCCTTGATCTGCGCTTTGGCATGACCCACTCGCTTGCCGACCTCGGCTTTCGCTGCGGGAGGCAGTGCGCCAATTTCACGATTAGCCAACGCGAGCGGGGACCGGTCGCCAAAGTGCGCGAGCCTAACTTCCTTCAACTCGCTCAAATCCCCCGCCGCGCCTATTGCGGTGAGTGCCGCGGCTACCATGCGATTAACAGAATCCTCGCTGAGATCCGAGACCTGTTTAGGATCGAACTCCTTATTGGGCGCCGACACCTTGAGCCCCAGATTCCGAGTCCAAAACTAGGTTAACCAGTAGGTCAACGCTGTCATCAAGATTGCCGCTCCCGGAAAGAACAAGGTTGGGGCTCAACGGAACTTCATAAGATTGTCCAACACCCGTCATATTCGGTAAATTTCCAGCCGCCGCTTTGGCATACAGGCCTTTGGGATCTCGTTCCGCACAGATTTCAACCGGGGTGTCCACGTAAACCTCAAGGAACTCGCCCGACTCGAATAGTGCCGCCGCCGTCTCACGGTCAGCACGATATGGGGAAACTAGTGCCACAAATACGACAACTCCGCTGTCCCGCATGAGCTTGCTTACTTCTGCGACTCTTCGAACATTTTCCGCTCGGTCTTCGGGTGTAAAGCCGAGATCCTTGTTTAACCCCGTCCGAACGTTGTCACCATCTAGGACGTAGGTGTGCACACCCAATGAGTGAAGTTTGCGAACGGCAGAGTCAGCAATAGTTGATTTTCCTGAACCTGGTAGCCCCGTTAGCCACACAACGCGGGCTGGGTGTCCCATGAGTGCGCTCCGGGCTGCATGATCCACGTCATAGGTATGCGGAACCACATTGAAGGCGCGCCTCATGGCGTGCCTGGATAATCCAGCAGCCACCGTGTCGGCATTGACCCGATCAACAAGGAGGAATCCACCCGTGTCTCGGCAATCACGGTATGAATCCATGGGAATAGGTCGATCGGTTGCAATTTCAACTCTGCCTACATCGTTCATTTCCAGGATCCGCGCAGCGTGCTCGTGACCGGTGACAACATCCAAGCGATGTCGCACATTTGTCACCGTGGTCGGTACTGAACGAGAACCGGACACAAGGAGATAGGAGCGCCCATGGGCAAGTGGCTCTTCGCCAAGCCACACCATGTCAACTGCAAACCGATCCGCAGGCTGCAAGGGAGTACCTGATGCAAGAATGTCACCACGGGTTACATCGACTTCATGGTCCAGAGTAAGGGTGACCGCTTGGCCCGTGATTGCGGTCTCCAGATCACCATTCGCCGTTACGATCCTGTCAATTTTCGCGGTGCGACCTGAATCTGCAACGGTGACTTCCTGACCGACGGAAACTTGCCCGGCCACAACCGTGCCCGCATAACCGCGGAAGTTGCCTTCTGCCCGCACAATGAATTGAACTGGAAATCTGAACCCTTCATTTTCAGGCTTGACCATGGGCTCCCACACACCCAAAGCGCCCAAAAGAGTTTCGCCGTGGTACCAGGGCATGTTGGTGGAAACCGTTGTGATGTTGTCACCTGCGACAGCACTAACTGGAATTCCTAAAATATTTTCAACTCCAAGTCGGGCTGCCGTGACGCGAACTTCCCCCATGATCCGCTCAAATACTTCGTGGGAGTAATCCACCAAATCCATTTTGTTTACGGCGACCATGATTGTTTCTACGCCCATCAGAGCGCACACAGTCAGGTGCCGATGGGTTTGCGGACGAACTCCACGCGCAGCATCAACCAATAGCACGGCAACATCTCCATTGGATGCAGCAACCGCCATATTGCGGGTGTATTGCTCATGGCCTGGTGAGTCTGCAATCAAGACTCTTCGGCCGTTGGGCAAGTTCATGTGTCGGTAGGCAACATCGATCGTGATGCCCTGCTCACGTTCCGCTTCAAGGCCATCGGTTAACAGCGAGTAATCAATTTCTCCCACTGGAACCGTTGAACCACCGCGGCGAGTGCGCCGAGCATATTCGAGTTGATCGATGGGAACGCTGTCTGTCTCTGCCAGAAGCCGACCGATGAGAGTCGATTTTCCATCGTCAACGGAGCCACAGGTCACCAAGTGCAATACCGGAGTCAGTTCAGACATTAAAAATAACCCTCTGCCTTCTTCGCTTCCATGGAGCCGCCACCCTCGCCATCGATGAGGCGGCCAGCGCGTTCGGATACATTGCTGGACTGCATCTCGGCAATGAGGTCAACAAGATTATCTGCGGTGGATTCCACTGCCCCTGATAATGGATAGCATCCCAAAGTTCTAAAACGCACAGATTTCATGACCGGTACTTCGCCCTCTTTGAGAGGAAAGCGGTGATCGTCAACCATGATCAAAACGCCATCGCGTTCAACAACCGGGCGCTCTTTCGCAAAGTAGAGGGCAGGAATCTCAATCTCCTCGCGTTGGATGTATCGCCAAATATCCAACTCGGTCCAGTTAGACAGCGGGAATACTCGCATGGATTGACCCGGTGAGAGTTGGGTATTCGCTGTGCGCCAAAATTCTGGACGCTGCTTTCGCGGGTCCCATCGGTGACCTGGCTCCCTCAGTGAAAAAATTCGCTCCTTGGCGCGACTACGTTCTTCATCGCGACGGGCTCCACCGATTGCAGCATCGAAACCATACTGATCGATACCCTCCCGCAAAGCGACCGTTTTCATAATGCGGGTGTATTCGTGAGTTCCATGATTAAACGGAGTCACGCCTTCGGCTAAAGCAGTCTTGTTTTGGGCAATGCGCAGATCAAGATTGAGATCAAGGGCGCGCTTATCCCGAAACTCAATCATTTCTCGGAACTTCCAGGACGTATCGATATGCATCACTGGGAAAGGGATCGGGGCCGGATAAAAAGCCTTTACCGCGAGATGGAGGAGAACTGAT
>CAITYI010000320.1 GCA_903896585.1 uncultured bacterium | reverse complement strand
TTGAAGGAAGAACACGCGGTTGAGATCCGCAGGCGGCATGGCTCCACTGGTGGCACCTGACACGGCAATCGTCCCGCCGGGTCTAAGTGACCGAAGTGAGTGCGCCCAAGTTGCTTCACCGACAGTCTCAATGACGGCATCAACTTTGTCGGGCAACTTTGCATTGGATTCAAATGCTTGGTCGGCACCGAGTGCGAGCGCGGCATGTGCCTTAGCTTGATCACGGGAAGTCACCCACACCTGTAGGCCCAGAGCTTTACCCAGCAAGATTGCAGCGGTGGCAACTCCGCCGCCGGCGCCCTGAATCAAAACCGTGTCACCGGGCTGGGTATTTGATCGGTGCGCCAACATTCGATACGCGGTCAAGTACGCGGTCGGTAAACATGCCGCTTGTTCAAATGAGACACCTGCCGGTTTCATTAAGAGATTTCTTTCCGGTACTCGGACAACTTCGGCGAGAGTTCCCGGGTACAACTCACTGAGCAGGGTGCGACGGGTATCTAATGTTTCATCGAGCACCCGGTCACCAACTTGCTGTTTGGTACCAATTACCGCGTGCACAACAACTTCGCGACCATCATCGGTGACCCCGGATGCGTCGCTGCCCAAAATCATGGGCAGTCGGTCAGCCTTGAGGGCCTGACCCTTGAGTGACCACAGATCGTGGTGGTTCAAGCTCGCAGCTTTTACGTTGACGTTTACCCACTCTTCTGGCGTTGGCGGTTGGTCAATGTCACCTACGGTAAGCGCGGAAAGTGGATCTTCGGGGTTGATTGCATGTGCATAAACAGCAAACATGTTGTGATCGGTTCCTTCCGGGAAGACTAAGCAGGATCAAGCTTGAAAACCCAAATACCTCGGGTGTTGGCATCACTGCCGGCAACAATTTGCAGCAGAAGTCCTTCGGCTGGAATTTCTTGTAGCTCGGGGAAAGTGAAGCGGTAGTAGGTGCTGGTAATCGGAGTTGATGTGAGGCGTTGATTTCCCACAACCGGGAACCAGCCTGCATCCGCAACGATCGGTTCAACACTGATCCCCACCGTGTCACCGGGGACAACGGGTATCACCGATACGGCATCGCCAGTGGCTGCTTGGGCGATGAGGTCCTGTGCGCACTCACCGGCAGCCAATGCGGGTGCATCAAATGCCCAACAGGTTGCCGCGCGGTGCTTGGTGACCGTACCGGAAAACACGGATGCCCCGGGTGCGGGTTTTGTGCAGCCGGTAAGCATCAGGCTGACAGCAGTCAGGGTGATGGCGGCCAGAGCAAATTTTCCCCCACTGAGGAAACCGGTACGCATGTGCGTGAGATTACCCGCCGTGCAGTGGTTGTGACCGGGTGGGACACAATCGGGGGGTGAGTTCGAATCTTGCCCCCCTTGCCCAGGCCGGTCTCAACGATTCCGTTGATATTGACCCGGCTTTGGCCGCGGCCATTGATCAGGCCAAAAATGCCGCCGTTATCGAGGCGGGTAACTCCGCATTTATCGGCGATCACCTTGCCATAATCATGGAGGCGGATCGACTTGCCACCCATTTATTCACCTGCACCAATCCCGCATATGTGGGTTGGCAGTGGGCGGTCACCATGGCCAGCACCCGATCGGGCAAAACACCGATCGTCACCATCACCGATGTTGTACTGCTCCCTGGCCCAGAGGCTTTGACAGCACCGGCGTGGGTGCCGTGGAGTGAGCGCATTCAACCCGGTGATCTTTCCCCGGGCGATGTCCTGCCCGCTGCACCCGATGACCCCCGACTGACCGCGGGCTTCGCTGAATTCCTCGCCAGTGAGATCGATGAAGATTTTGATTATGTGGAGGAATACCGCGGAGTCATGAGCGGTTGGGAGTTGGGCCTTGGCCGGGCTCGGGTGCTCTCGGTCATCGGTCGGGAACAAGCCGCGGACCGATGGTTCGAAGGTGAGTTTGGCCCCGAGTCCACCATGGCTCGCCACGCACCCGGCCAATGCAGTACCTGTGGTTTCCAGGTGGCAATTGCCGGTCCACTGGGTCAGGCATTTGCCGTGTGCTCCAATGCGCTCTCACCTGCCGATGGCCGGATAGTGTCACTGAGTTTTGGTTGTGGTGCCCACTCGGGGGTGATTGATCCGGGATTCACCCCGGTTGAGCGTGCCGGCGCCACCGATATTGACTGACTCTTGATATTGCACACTTGCAATATAAACGGTGCTCGAATGACATTGCATTCTCGCAATATCTATTCTGCTCGAATGACATTCCCGCGCTTGCGCTGGATGCGACCGGCGCGCCAGTGCAAGAACACTAGGCCGAAAATTCCACTGAGGCTGGCAATCAGCCCGACCCCGAACCACCAGATACCGGACAGATCGGTGGGCAGTAACGGCTGCGTGAATGCCAACACGATGGTGACCACAATTGCAATGCCCGTACCAATCCGCGCTGGCAAAATCGCGGTTTCATCGTTGGTCACCTGCACAGACTAATCAGTACCGTTTAGAGTGAGGGCATGACTCCAGGATTTCGTCGAGCTGTCACGATCGTGGTCCTCGTGGCCATGATCTCGAGTGTTTTTGTTGCTGCGATTTGGTCGCTATAAAGCATTTTCGATTGGTCAGCCTGCTTCTGACCATCTTTGCGCAATTCTTATTCCTTGGCACGGGTGTTGGCAGTGCTTCGGCAAATGAAAGTCGAGTGTTGTGTGATATTTCCGATCCTCGGTTGACCGAAATTTCGGGCATGACAGCGTCGGCACTGCACGCGGATGTGATGTGGGTGCACAACGATTCCGGCGACGTTGCCAGACTCTACGCATTGAGTCTCAAAACCTGTGACGTTGTTGGTGAACTCACCCTGCGAAATGTGGATGCCCGAGACTTTGAAGGAATTGCACGGGGCGCTGATCAACAAGGTCGAGCGGTGCTGTGGGTTGGGGATATCGGTGACAACCTCGATTCTTGGGAGAACGTTGCCGTATATCGGGTACGCGAACCACAAGCTCTTGGAGTGAGCTCGGTGCGCGCCACCAAGTTTCGATTCACTTATGAAGATCGACCACATAATGCTGAAACAATTGTGGCGGATCCGAACTCACCGCAACTGTGGATTGTTACCAAGCAACTTGCATCAGGAGGGATCTACCAACTTCCCGCACGTCTGTCGAAGTCGCGAATCAATATCGCCGAGCGAGTGGGGGGAGTAGGGGGACTTGTAACCGACGGCTCCATGAATCCAAAGGGCACGGGGTTTGTCCTTCGAGACTATTTCGATGCCCACCTTTACACCGGGCTACCGCCGGGTGCTGCCACGGAGAAATTTCCATTACCGGCACAGATTCAAGGTGAAGCGATTGCATACACCGCAACGGGCGACGCACTTGTTATTGCCAGTGAGACGGACACTCGATTAATTCAGATTGACGTTCCAAACGTTGAGTCTCCAAAGGTTGACTCTCCAAAGGTTGACTCTCCAAAGGTTGACTCTCCAACGGTTGATGAACAACCCGTGCCACCAGAGGAGGAAACCCCAAATTATGTCCCGCTGGTGATTGGCATTGTGGGTGGCATGGTGGGTGGTATCGCCCTGCTCACGGGTTTGATCAGCATCAGCAAGAGACCGAGCAAAAGAACAACGGGTAACACCAAGAACGCTAAATGAATGCCCACCGAGTCAGCCAATGAACCCAAAAGAAACGGGCCCACTCCACCCGCGGTCCCACCGGCTATCGCCGATAGCGCCGAGGCTCGATCACTTTGACCACCAGAGGCGAGGACAACCCGGCTGACCCCAATCGGCCAAAACACGGAAACTCCGATTCCACTGATCAGCAGTCCTAACAACATAATGGCCCCGATGGCAGTGAACCACACTAGAGACCAGCCGACCAGGGCAGTGAACACTGCGAACATAAGAATTCGATCCACCGGAAAATATTCTGCGAATCTAGAACCCAAAATGCGGCCAATGAGAATCCCACCGGTCACGGCAGCGACAGAAGCGGCGGCCGCGCCCGCTTCGAAGCCCCCTCGCTCCCGAAGCAGATCGGCACTCCACAGGGTTAGGGTGAATTCGGTGGTGAGAAATAGGAATAACGTGATCACGGACCACCAAAAAACCTTAGGGAATGGTTGGTGCGCGGATTCCCGTATTTCTTCGTCCGGTGGAACGCGAAAAGCGGTGAGGTGACGGCGCATGAGCAACAGGCTCACCACCACGCCGGCGAACATCACCCACACACCACTGCGCCAACCTAGGAAAATAACTGACCCAAAGCCAATTGCCAGGGGAGCAAGTACGCCGCCGACGGCCGTGAGGGCATTCGCTTCCGTGATGGCGGCTGGACCGGCAGCTTTTTGATAATCAAACAGGAAGGCGCTTACGCCAACCAGGACGGAGGTACCAAAGAAGGCGGTAAGGAATGTCCCGGCCATGGTGACCGGGAAGCCACCCGGCGCGGTGTACACCAGCACGCTAATCATGAGGCCGATGAGCGACAAGATGATGAATCGACCGCGTCCGAAAGTCAAAATGAACTTGGCGGCCAGCAGCCCGGCAATTATTCCGCCAACGGAGAAAATAACCGCGTGCAAAGATGCAACAGTTCGGGTTGTCCCCTGTTCATCGCGGATCAGCGCTTGAGTCGCGCTGAATCCGTAAACGAACCAGGCATAGGTGGTAAGGGATAAGTAACCGGCCCACGTGGGAACATCGCGAATGGGACGCGCCGGGATCAAACCGCTCACGTTAGTTGAGCAATGACAAAATCAACGCATTTGGTGAGTGCGGCAACATCCTGCGGATCCACCGAAGGGAAGACCGCAATACGCAACTGATTGCGACCCAGTTTTCGATACGGCTCTGTATCCACAATTCCGTTCGCCCTCAGTGCCTTGGTGATTGCGGTGGCATCAATGGTGTCTGCGACGTCAATGGTGACAACGACC
>CAITYI010000319.1 GCA_903896585.1 uncultured bacterium | reverse complement strand
TGCAAAAATGTCAACGCAGGTGCCAGTATTTGAAAAGGTAGACCGCGCATCAGTGCTGGTTGTAGATCCAACAGTGATGGCGTTGGCGGCACGGGCAGGTGAGTAATTGCAGGCATTAAGCCCATCGTTGCCTGCAGCAACAGCCATTACTACGCCATCGTTAATCACGTTTTGCACCGCAGCGTCAAGAGCTGCACTTGCTCCGCCACCAAGGCTCATGTTGGCGACTGCTGGAGTTCCTGCTGTGTGATGGCCAACAATCCAGTCAAGTCCTGCAATCACTCCAGATGTTGTTCCGGACCCAATGCAATCAAGTACACGAACGGGAATCAGCGTCGCCGATTTTGCAATGCCATACGTGGTTCCTGCTGTAGTTCCCGCAACGTGAGTCCCGTGTCCGTTGCAATCGTTTGTACCATTTCCGTCTGTAATTGCAGAGAATCCGGTACTCATTCGTCCTGTGAAATCGGAATGCGTTGAGGAAATTCCAGTATCTACGATGTAAGCATCAACGCCAGCACCTTTGGCAGATGCGGTAAAGGTTGAATTCAATGGGAGCGCGCGCTGATCAATGCGGTCAAGACCCCATGAAGGAGTCGGGTTCTGGGTATCAAGTGCGTACATCGGCTGATCAAGTTCAACCAGGAGGACATTTGGATTATTGCGAATGCGCGCTGCTTCAGAATGCTTCACTTTCACACTGAGTGCGTTGATGGCACGCGAAAAGCGTTTTTCGGTGCGCCCACCCAATTGTGAAATCTCTGCTTCTTCTCCAGCAAGGTCATCGGAAGATTTCATCACCACGATGTACGAGCCTTCAGACTCGTCTTGGTCTGCACGAGCCATGCTCGCTACAGGTAGCGAGAGGAACAAGGTTGCAGTTGCGGTAGTGACAAGAAAGCGTTTCATCTTGCTCACGCTAATGAGCGAGATGTTTGGTCATCTAATAAAGAGGTGAGGGACTTCCCTCAATTATTTTGATAGACCTCGGAAAATCAGAGTTGCACGCACGCGAGGGTTCTCCACTTTTGATGTGCCAACTAGTCCGTACTTTGAGTAAATCGAGCTCAACACTCGCTCAACTGTTTTTTCTGATGCAAAAATTTCACCAGCAATGACGGCGTTGGACTTGCCTTCAGCAACACGTTCCATCACCGTTCGTTCTTGATCGGTGAGTGACAAGTTTTGGCCTGCGCGAGTGAACATGGTTTTCAAGTTTGGGTCAACCATCACTAGTCCGCTTTGTACAGCAGAAATTGCTTGACGAAGATTTGCAAGTCCGTTTGAGTTCTTCAGCAAAAATGCCCAGCCACCGTTCAGTCGTGATGACAAACGATCAAAGAGGTCGGAAGTCGGACGACCCGAAATAACCACTAAACCTTGGCCATAATTGTTGGTTTCCAGGGCCTTAAAGGCTGCGTCAAGTCCGTCACCGTCGGGCAACACGATGTCGGCGATGATCACATTTGCGTTGCACACCGACGTAGTGCTTCCGGCATTGAATGCCTGAATGGAACGGAAACTGTCGAGCAACTCAATGTCTGGTTGGGCACTCAGCCATTCCGACAGCAGTCCACGGAGCAAGTCTTCGTCTTCGAGGAGAACTGTTTTGATTGCATCAGTTGTTGTAGATATCGCTGGCATAACTCTTGTCCTTTGTGAGTGCGGCTATTGCAGTGTCAATTTCAAATGGCTTTTTCAATACGGTGTCTTTAGTAGTTGCGGCGATCGTTGGTAGCAGAGAAGAGTAACCAGTCATGAACACGATATTGATGTTTGGAAACATTTCACGTAATGCAAGAGCTACATCTGTTCCATCTTCATTGTTCAGTCGAAGATCTACAAGAGCGGCATTTGGATGAAACACTCCCGCTTTCGCCAAGGCTTCTTTCTTTGATTGAGCCATTTGGGTCCAGTGTCCCCTTAGTTCAAGAATGCTACAAAGACCGGCAGCTAAGTCTGCTTCGTCGTCCACCACCAATATTCGCTGAAGGTATTTAGGGCGTTCCATGGGTTGTGAAGGGTCGGGTAAAAGATGGGAAGCCATTTCTGCGTCATTTACAGCGAGGAGCGATTCACTTATTGAAGCCAAACGGCGCATGTCAAGACCAATATTGCGTAAGCGGTGAAGGGAATTTGACAGCACACCTTTGATGTTTAGGCCGTGAACTTCAGCCAAAGAATCAATTTCGGTTTCCAATAGCGCCAGGGCGTTGTTTACATTGTGGGCAACATTTGCTGCTAATTCTCGCTCAACGATTTGTGCCTTTGCTGCAATGAATGCGTCATGGTGATACTCATCGATGTTCACGTCGTAATTGGTGAAGATCAGTGCAGCCCGATGTCTCGTTACTCCATCTGCATCAGCAATGTCGCGTGCTCGGTACCACCCAGAAAAAAGTTTCTCATTGTCTTGCCTTTTAAACGTCACGAATGCTTCGTCTGGCAGGTGAATGTCTGGTCCACCATGTGGGGAAGAGCGAATTGACTCAGCCAAAATGAGGTTGGTATCGAGTGGTCCCATGATGTCCCACAGCGATGTAACTCCGATGAATTCGGGGCCAGCACCAAATGCTTCGAGGGCGTGTTGGTTGGCATACACAATTACTTGATCGGTGATACGCCAGACTGCGAAACCAACGGGGAATTGCTCAAGGCTTTGTGCTGCAATGTCCATATCGATGAGAGTAGTAACCACTTGGCTTAATAAGTACTGTCCCTTAGACGAAAATTAGACAATGACACCATAAATAGGGCTATCCCTTGTAATGGTGCCTAAGTACATCATTTTTGTCTGAATTCCCTTACAGTCACAGGTGAAATTATTTTCACCTGTGACCTCATGAATACACCCCACCAACTCAGCGTCCGAGTCATTGAAAATGACACCGACTTTCGCGAATTGCTGAACGGCGTCTTTGAACGGTCCGAATTGTTCAATTTGGTGGGTTCGCATGAGTCTGTCGAAGAGTTCGGGGCTGAAATGTTGGCAAATAAACCCTTCGATGCCTGGATCCCGCAGTTGATGGTGGTTGACGTGATGTCGAGCACCGACCCGCGATCTGAGAGTGCTTCTTTTATGAGCGCATTACGTGCCGAAGGTCTGAACTTTGCGACTCTCTTTGTGTCATCAATGGAATTTGGGGCGTTGCTCCGGGTGCTCCGTAAGTCGCATCCACAGGGCTGGTCGTCGTTACAAAAGACGTCACGGCTTACCGAACAAGAAGTAATTGAAGCAGCACTTGCCTCATGCAACGAAATGGTCAGCAAATGAGTGGGCGGCTCTCCTTGCTCCGAGCGCTTCGACGCGATCGTACGTATGCGTATCGGCTATTTACATTGATCCTTTTTTCCGCAATTAATTTGTTCACAGTAATCACTTTGCATTTCCATGAACACGGTCAGTTGCGATACCTGGAAATCATAAATCTTGTTACTGGAATCATCATTGCAGCCATCTTTATTTATGGCGCATTCGATTTGGCTAAGCGAAATATAAATTATGAAAGCGTAAAGAATGAAAGAGAGAAGATAAATACAAAGCTCGTAAGTTCTCAAGATCTATTGTTTCGTATTGACAATGAAACGCGCCAAGAGGTTGGTTCTTGGCTGCAGGGCACATTGCAGCCACAGCTCACACGATTAGCACGAGACATCCGTGCAAATAAAGAAATTGATTGCGACGTAGCTGCACAACGGGTTGATGAAATTAATGAAAAATATGTGCGCGCCTACTCCCACGATCTCTAT
>CAITYI010000318.1 GCA_903896585.1 uncultured bacterium | reverse complement strand
CGAGCAACGTCTACGTGACTACCTTGTCGCGCGTGCCATTGCAGTAGCCCACCGACAAATTCACAACAGAGAGGCCGCGGGTCAACTTGCGCATCGGGTGGCAGGAGGTGACCTCAGTAAAGCCAGCGCATTGGAGTTACTTGTCAGCGAGTTCTCCGCTGACGAGCACCAGGAGAATTGATCAGCTCCGCGATTGCCGCGCTGAATTGGCCGCTGACAACTTGATCCATGGTTATTTCCTCGAGCACAGAGCGCATCGCAGCTCGTAAGGCGATCCACACGTCCACCAGGGAACTATCGGGGTGAACAACATCCTCGGGACGTTGGCCGCGGACCGCCGCAAGCGGACCATCAAGTGCTCGTACGACGTCTGCCACCGAAATGGAGTCAGGCGCTGAGGCCAAGCGATATCCGCCTTCAGGTCCCCTTTTACTCATGACAATATTCGCCTGTCGCAATTCCCTTAAAATTCCTTCGAGGAACTTGGCCGGTATTCCTTGGGACTGAGCTATGTGTTCACTGGTCACCAATTGGGTTGGGGCCTTTTCATATGCGCGGGTCAATTCAACGACGGCGCACATGCCGTAGTCAGCTCGGGCAGAGACATACATGGGAGAAGTCAAGCATAGATAGAACCTTGCCGCGATGTACTCTGAGGGAACACCTCAAGTTGTTGTGAGAATAAGCAAGGGGAAGAATACTTCACATGAGTACACCGTCATTTGCAGGAGCAGTCGACCTAGGTGCATTAGCTGCCAAGAAGAAGGCGGCAGCCAACCCGGGAAATTCGCTGACCATCGAGGTAACCACAGCTGATTTCGAGACAAAAGTTCTCGCACAATCACAAACTATTCCTGTTGTACTAGATGTGTGGGCGCAGTGGTGTGCTCCATGTAAGCAGTTGTCTCCGATACTTGAAGAATTGGCGCAGGAGTACACCGGTAGAATCTTGATCGCCAAAGTTGATGCAGACACTGAACAACAAATCGCACAGGCTTTACAGGTGCAATCGATTCCATCTGTTTTTGCTGTGATTAAGGGTCAACTGATTCCGCTGTTCCAGGGCGCCTATCCCAAAGAACAGATCAGACAAATATTTGACAAGCTTTTGGAGTTGGCGACTGAACAAGGACTGTTACCGAGCGTCCCCGCAGAGTCCACTGAACAAGGTAGTGATCCAGAAGTGGTCGAGGATCAAGTGGATCCGCGATTCGATTTAGCCGTCAATGCCATCGAGGCAGGGGACTGGACCCAGGCCAAGGCTGAATATCAAGGGATTTTGGACTCTGATCCGGCAGATATGGATGCTCGTGGCGGATTCATCATGTGTGAAATATTTGAACGAACCGATGGTGTAGCAACGCCAACAGGTGATTCATATGAAGACATTCTCATTCGCGCTGACCTAGCTGCGGCCCAAGGTGATTGGACAAGTGCGTTTTCACACATTATTTCGGCTGTTCAAATGTCTACGGGTAATGATCGGGATACCGCGCGAACTCGTGCAGTGGATTACTTCACTTTGGCGGGAGATCACGTTGATGTTGCCGCCGCCAGAGTGTCGCTGGCAAATGCCCTGTTCTAGATTCCTGTTCTAGATGCTCTGTTGTGTGCGGCTGAGGTTCACTCTGGGATAAAGAATGTTGCAGACAATGGAGGCACCGTTATCCGGGCCATGGCCGGCTTGCCGTTCCAGCTGGCATCGAGTGCAGTGATGTGACCCTGATTTCCAACACCAGAACCGCCATAGTGATGCGAGTCAGTGTTGAGCACTTCCCGCCAAGGTCCGGAACGTGGCAATCCAAGTGGGTAATCGTGATGGACCACGGGTGAGAAGTTAGCGACAAAGGCGATGCACTGTCCAGAGTTCGACCAGCGAAGCCAACTGAAAATATTGGTGGCGGCAGATTCACCGTCAATCCATTCGAAACCCCGAGGGTCGTTATCGCGTTCCCACATTGCGGGCACCGATCGATACAGCACGTTGAGGTCATGGACGGTGCTCAAAATTCCTTGGTGCTCGGAGAATTGCAATAAATGCCAATCGAGACCTCTCTCGCTGGACCACTCCGCAGATTGAGCGAACTCGGAACCCATGAACAGAAGTTTTTTACCCGGATGAGCCCACATGAATGCGAGGTAGGTGCGCAAGTTGGCTAAAGCTTGCCATCGGTCTCCCGGCATACGAGAGATGAGGGACCCTTTTCCATGCACTACTTCATCGTGAGAAAACGGCAAAATGAAATTCTCACTAAATGAATACATGAGAGAAAACGTCAGTTCATCGTGGTGATATTTACGGTGCACTGCTTCGTGTTTGACATACCCGAGGGAGTCATGCATCCAGCCCATGTTCCACTTGAAGCCAAAGCCGAGTCCGCCGAGGTTTGTGGCGCGCGTAACGCCAGGCCACGTGGTCGACTCTTCAGCAATAGTGATGGCGCCGGGAACGCGTTTGTAAACGGTCGCGTTCATTTCCTGCAGAAAAGAGGCGGCTTCGAGGTTTTCGCGTCCGCCGTATTGATTGGGAAGCCAATCGGTACCTTCACGGGAATAGTCCAGATAGAGCATGGATGCAACTGCATCCACTCGTAGACCATCGAGGTGAAATTCCTCCAGCCAGTACAGCGCATTGGCAACTAGGAAATTGCGCACCTCTTTTCGGCCGAAGTCAAAAATGAAAGTTCCCCAGTCCGGGTGTTCGCCGCGACGAGGGTCTGCATGTTCATAAAGTGCAGTGCCATCGAATTGGGCAAGTGCCCAAATGTCTCTGGGGAAGTGTGCTGGCACCCAATCGAGAATGACGCCAATGCCCGCCGTATGGAGGGCATTGATCAAGTGTCGAAAGTCGTCTGGCGTGCCAAGTCGGGCTGTCGGGGCGTAGTAGGACGTTACTTGATAGCCCCAGGAGGGACCATAGGGATGTTCTGAGACGGGAAGAAATTCAACATGGGTAAATCCGGTGGTCGCGAGGTAATCCACGAGTTCAATTGCAAGTTGTTCATAGGTCAACCCAGGTCTCCATGAGCCAAGGTGGACTTCATAAATAGATAGGGCTTGGGTGTGTTGATCGGATTCGGCTCGCAGATGCATCCATTCCGAATCGGTCCACGTAAAGTTCGATTCATAAATCAGCGAAGCAGTTTTGGGTGGAACTTCGGTAGCGAATGCCATGGGATCTGCCTTTAAATGCCAGGTGCCGTGGTGATCCAATATGGCGAATTTATAGGCCGGTCCAACCGCGATGTGTGGAATAAACAATTCCCAGATGCCGGTAGATCCAAGTGATCGCATGGGGTGCATTTGGCCATTCCAGAAATTAAAATCACCCACTACCCGGACGCCTTGTGCATTGGGTGCCCAGACAGAGAATCGAACCCCAGGAACTTGCTCCTCACCTAAAGTCACGGAACAGGGATGGGCGCCGAGTGCATTCCATAGTTCCTCGTGTCGGCCTTCAGCCAATAAATGAAGATCAACCTCACCGAGTGTGGGCAAAAAACGGTAGCCGTCGGGGGAGGTAACTTCGGACTCCGCATAAAGCGTTTCAATTTGGTATCGGGGAATGTCTGAATTTGCATTGTGCGAGATGGTGGCCACCCACATGCCCGGGACTTCCTCAATCATGGGATGGCGGGTGTCCTCGAATAACACCGTCACATTGCGAGCATCGGGTCGAAGAGCCCGAATGGTGAGAAATCCATCCGATGGATGTGCCCCCAATATGGAATGCGGATTGAAATGCGTCCCATTGAGAACACGTTGAAGTTCGGCGTGTGACATTGCAGGTGTCATAGCGGGTGTCATGCGGTAAATCTTGGGAGCGTTTTTCGCGAGAAAACGGCCTGGGGGTTAACTGGACTCGAAACCCGGGCAACGTGTGCCACATTTTCATGGGGGTTTAATCGCACAAATGTATGCGGATTCCAGCGCCAACTTGATTGGGTGAGTTCCTCGTGAACTGAGAATTCAGCATCCCAACCCAAACCCAGAACGGGCATGTTCCAGTGCACAGTCGTTGAATGTTCGTGATGTGGGTCCAGGGTGCACACCACAAGAACAACGTTCGAGTGGTCTCTCTTTGAGTACGCGATTATGTCAGGGGAATCAGTTGCATGAAAGCACAAGGAGCGCAGCGATTGCAGGGCTGAATTATCGCGCCTGATCTGATTTAATCGAGTCAAGTACGGGGCCAATGTCCGACCCTGTTTCAGTGCAAGTTCCCAATCACGTGGCCGGTATTCGAATTTTTCGGAATCAAGGTATTCCTCACTCCCTGGACGCAATGAGACATGCTCGTAGAGTTCAAAACCACTATAGATTCCGTAGGTAGGTGAAAGGGTCGCGGCAAGTGTGGCTCTAATCGCAAATGCCGCTGGAATTCCTGATTGTAAATATTCATGCAAAATATCGGGCGTATTCGTGAATACATTCGGACGCATGTATGCCGACATGGGTCCAGCAATTTGAGCAAAATACTCTTCAATTTCTTGTTTACTCGTCTTCCAAGTGAAGTAGGTGTAGCTCTGTTGGAAACCCTGTTCGGCCAAAACCCGCATCATGGGTGCGCGAGTTAGCGCCTCGGCCAAGAAAATTACCTGTGGGTGGGTGGCGTTAATTGCATGAATAAGTCGGTTCCACACCCACACCGGTTTGGTATGTGGGTTGTCGACTCTGAAAATTTCAATCCCTAGATCAATCCAATAGCGCACGACTCTTTCGACTTCTGCGTACAAACCCTCCGGGTCGTTGTCAAAATTCAACGGATAAACATCTTGGTATTTCTTGGGTGGGTTTTCGGCAAAGGCGATTGATCCGTCAGCTCGGGTCGTAAACCACTCGGGGTGCGCTTTCACCCATGGGTGATCGGGCGAGGATTGCAATGCAAGGTCAAGGGCAATTTCGAGGCCTTCTTTATGGGCAGTTTTGACAAATTCCTTAAAGTCTCCGACGGTACCAAGATCTGGGTGTATGCAATCGTGGCCACCGTCCTTGGAGCCAATTGCCCATGGTGACCCCGGGTCGTGCTTGCCGGGAGTGAGCGTGTTATTTCGGCCCTTGCGATTTATCGCACCGATCGGGTGAATGGGTGGAAGGTACACGACATCAAAGCCCATTGCGGCTATGTGGGGTAACCGCCGAGCAGCCGAGGCTAATGTCCCCGACCGTGGTGGATCCAGAGTTGCTCCTTCGCTTCGCGGGAAAAATTCGTACCAGCTTCCAACGAGGGCGCGTGATCTCTCAACGAGGAGTGGCCATGGGCCAGATGATGTGGGTGACTCGCGAATCGGATTTGCCTGGGCAATATCCATCACAGCAGAGTCCGTGGCTGCGGCGAGCCGCACACTTGCGGGCAGGGAAGTATTGAGGACGGTGACAATGGCGGATTGAAGGACTGCCGATTGGTCTGGTGGGGTTTTTGGGTGCATTGCTATTGATTGCAGTAATTGGGCGCCTTCGGTGAACTCTAGATCCGTGTCCAAGCCAGCTGGAATTTTGATGGAAGCTTGGTGGTGCCAGGTGTTCCACGGATCTCCCCAGGCGGTAATTGTGAAACTCCAGTATCCCTCGGTATCCGGCTGGAAAAGCACCTCGTATCGATCGGGGTCATCGCCGGATTGCATG